>JABXJS010000280.1 GCA_013538855.1 Herpetosiphonaceae bacterium | reverse complement strand
GCCAGATACAGTTGCTGTTGGCGTACCGGTTGGCGTCAGGGTGCCAGATACAGTTGCTGTTGGCGTACCGGTTGGCGTCAGGGTGCCAGATACAGTTGCTGTTGGTGTGAGCGTTCCTGACACTGTCGCGGTTGGCGTGAGGGTTTCTGTTGGTGTGGCAGGCGGCAGCGTTGGCGGATACGGTGTTGGACATGGGTCAGTAGTTGCCGTTGGCACCGTGGGATAGGGCGTTAGGCTAGGTGTTACCGGTGTATTCGTAACCACACCTACTGTCGGCGGGGGCACGCTCGTCGGGCGGGTTGTAACTTGACCTAAGGCTTGCTGTGGAAACAAAAACCCATACCCAGCTGCCAGCAGAGGCGAGGCCATCATCACGATACTGAGGATCAAACATGTGATCTCCCAGATCGTCCACTTGACCTTGTTGCGCCCTCGTTCGCGCAGCGAGTTTGGTTTTTGACGCCGAAAGAACGACTTCATGATGATCCCCTCGACTCGCCGCCCCCGACATTTGACGAAAGCGGTGCTTGATCTACGAGTTTAGCAATAACAATTAATCGTTGTGTATCCCAAGCGGTGCATGTAATCATCGTCACCTGTACGTCTTCTGTGGGATACATGACCTCAACTTGATTGGGCCAAACACTAAATACTTGTGCCACCTGGTAGTGGAAACGTGTTTGGGCTGTTTCAAGGTATACGTCGTCACCGATTGCTAGCTCGCCTAAACGAGCAAAAACACCGCCACGAAACCCGGCATGGCCAGCCATAACGGTATTGCCTGTGCCTGGCATAGCTGTGCCGTGATGGTAGCCGACAGCGTAGTCTGCGACTTCCCAAACGCCTGCTTGTAAGAAAACCTCTTTGACTGGGCTATCAAGCTGCATTTTAGGAACAAGCATGCGGACTGGGCGTGGGTCGGCTGGCTCAGGTGTGGGTACAGGTGGAAGAACAAAGGCCTGAGCAGGCACAAGATAGTCGGGTGGGCGGGCTGGTGGTGCCCCGATGTTGGGCACGTATGGTAGATTTTGCCCTAACGCGGCGTCTAGCTCGGCAGCACTGGCTCCAGGTTGAATTTGGGACCAGGCAACTTGTACCGCTGGTTGGTGGCGCAGCGAGTAGATCCAATCTTGGATGTAGCCGTTGTAGAGCCAGAAGCCAAAGAAACCGATAACGAACAAGAATAAAATACGCTCTGTATGCACGAGAAAAATGTCGAACAAGCCACGGAAGCGATAGCCTTTGAGCGCAATTGAGCGCTGTTGATTGAGCGAACGCAGCTGTTTCGAGCGTCCGATCCGTGACTGTGATGGGGGCTGGGTTGTCAATAGCTGCTGTAGCAACCCCAGATCATCGGTTGGTGGAGTTTCTACGCGCGATTTTGACACAATGACCTCTCCAAAGCTGCGTGCATGGCTTGAATGTGCCAGATTATATAGGTTTCTTTACACTTTGGCAATAGGAGCACAGTCCCAAGTTTCTGGCTGGAAATAGATTGTCAATAGTATCTTGGTTGGATTTTACTGTTATGTTTAGCTAGATTTTTAGTGATCCAAACGGAGCATCGGTAAATAGTAGCTATGTGGGCCGCGACTGATAGCCAGCGACACCGTCGTTGTGCTCTGATTGCCATTGGTTGGATTCACGGCCGTGTAGTCAAAGGTCACGCTGCCAATATAGCCCGGCTCAGGTGTATAGATAATATGCTCAGCATGTTGATCGAGCGTAACTTGGCCATGGTCAGGTTGCACAATACTGCTGACCTGGAGGCTGGTGCCATAAGGATCGAGGTCATTCGCAAGCACATCAAGTGTTGATGGCGTTGCGGTGCGCCAGAGGTCAAATGTATCTGGCTGAGCTTGGATCGCTGCACTTGGCAGTGGAATGGTCAGAGCCGGATCACCAAAGATCGTATAGGTATCAATTAAATCTAGCGCGCCGCTGTTGGCGCTGAAGAGCGCCAGCTTGGCTGCACTGGTTGCTGGCCCAAGGCGGCGGAAGCCTTGGTTGAAGACAGTGCTATACAACGTGCGGTTGAGCACGTCATGGCCGGTGGCGATCCCTAGGCCGCTTGGTGACCAAGAAGCAACTGCGCCGCCGTTTGGCTGGAGTAGCTCCTGCTCAGCCAGCGATGTGGTAAATGGGTCATGATAAAAGCCTGTGTAGCACGTCATTGGCAGCATAATCGGGTAGTGCGGCGCGTTGCTGAGCTGGGCGATCTCGCTGCTGCGGTAGAAGGCGGCATTGCCCCAAATATCAATACCTGCGTGCCCGATATAGTTGACAAACAGATAGCCGTTGTTGATCTGCTCAACAAGCTGCGTGCGGAATGCAGCCACATTGGTGCCGCTGTAGTAGGCGGTCGTTGTGGTGTATGGCAATGGTATGCTGGCACGCACTTGATCAGAGTAGGCGTGAAAATCACCGGCACCGGTTGGATCAGGCTCGTCGGCTACGAGGAGAACTCGCTGCATCCATGCCGCAGCAGGATCGGCAGCCTCGAACTGTAGCACCTTATCGACCATGAGCGTGACATCTGCAGCTGAGTGCGCTGGTAATCGACCAATAAATAAGTCCGGCAGCGGATCGTCACCGGCCACAGTCACGTAGCGATTATCAGCGGCTGTCTCACCAATCCAAGGGTCCACATACGCAAGGTATGGCGGCAGATAGTTAAAGGCACTGCCGCTACCAGAGTAGCCATGGGGATCGTACGTCCCATCGCCGACCAACAAGACGTAGGCTGGTGCGGGGGCTTGCCAGCGAGCGTACGCGTAGGCTAAGAAGTCACGGATTGCCTGTGGCTCTGCTTGGCCAGTGCCAAACTGATCATAGATCCACTGGACATCAATGAGCTGAGCTGCAAGCCCTTGGGCTGTGCGCTGAGCGAGCAGTGGCTGCAGTGCCGTGCTCCAACTAGCTGTTCCTGCCGGATTGTAGGTGAGCGCAAGATAATCGGCCTGTTGCGTTGTCGCCTGTAAATCTGGCTCGGTAAACGTGTTGACCGTTGGGTGCAGGCGTGCACTTTGGGCCTGCACCAGATAGCGGCGGTTTGCCACGTCACTCCAGGTGAGATCGTTGCTTGTTGACCACCCGGTCAGGACTTGCGGCTGATAGCCGTCGGTGATATCCCACACATCGATGGTGCTTGAGGCTATGCCGCTGACTGCATAGCTGCCGCCAGAGCCATTGAAGACGATCCGTGAGTTACTGGCCTCAAGCGAGCGCTGATAGTCAAGCTCAATCCAATCAATATAGCCGTTTTCGAGCGAGGTGGGGGTATCGCTGGCCAGCGCTTGGGCTTGGATCACCACAACATTCGTGGTGGAAAGCACCCCTGCTGGGATGCTGAACTCTGGCTCGATCAACGTGCGCTGATTCCACTGGACCACGCCCACATCCGTGCCGTTGATCTGCACACTCACCTTATGGAGCGTGCCGCGGGCACCACCGTGAAGGCGCAAGCGCAGCAGCGCAGGCAGCTCGCGCTGGGCAGCGCTGTCGGACAGGGTGAGCGTCACCGTGACCGGCGCTGCGTTTGTTGCACCGATGCGCAGCCAGCTCCAGCCCCACCAGTGATCAGCGTTTGGGCTAGCTGGCGCGTTGCTGATATAGAAGTTCTGCTGTTCTACTTTGGCTGTCGCTGTATAGAACTGCACAGTTGGCTGTGACGGTGGATCAACAGCACGTACCTGTGGCACGGCGGCAGTTTGATCGGGTGTGTAGCGGACGATTACGCCAGTTGTGCTGCTCCATGTTTGATCAAACGGCGGTACGAAAAAAAGCAGTGCATCTTGAGCAACAGTGCGTGGTAGCTCAACAGCGCCTTGAAATAGGCGAACGTGCTCAAGGGTGCCAAGCCACGACGCGGGCAGATCGCTGAGCAACAAGCGGTAGAGGCCAGACTGGGCCACGGTAAGGCGCAGACCTTGAATGGTCTCAGTCGGGTGCACCCGCTGTGACGGTGTTGATCCGGGCGGCAGCAGCTCTGGATTAATCACCTGCGAGCGCAGCACGGCCATGCCATGTGGATCAGCGCGTGGCGTGTGCGCTGGGTTTTCAGCGGCAACAAAACGCACCTGCACAGATAGCTCTGTCAGCAACTGCAGCTGTTTGGTTCGTGTGTTCCAGAAGCCAGCGTTAATCCTAAGCGCGACGAGCTGCTGATCACGAAACTGCACGACAGCGCTTAGCTCGGCTAGGGCTGATGGCCAGATCGGGCTGCTGGCTAGGGGGCTGTCGGCAGGTGCAGCTGTGCTCTGCCAGTGTAGGTCTGGCTCAAACGAAGGACTACTTGCTGGCTGGCGTGGCTGGCGTGCGGGCACCGTGTTTAGAGCGACGAGCTGATATTGTTCTGTCAACGCTGGTGTATCTATATGCAGGACGGGCCGTGTTCCTGCGGGGACAGCGATCAGGCGCGTAAGCTGTGGCAGCGCGGGCAAGCCTGGATCTGTGCGCTGGTCCCAGCCAGGGATAGTGACTGTCGTGATGCCTGCGTGTGTGGTGAGTGTCGCTGGTGGGACGGTGAGGTGGATTCTCACATCGTTTGGACTGCTCGTGATGTGCAGCATAGCTGGCTGACGGTTGTTCAGGCGGGCTTGAACAATCGGGCTGCCAACCAGCCTGCTGCTTACCAGCAACAGTGTCAAAAGAATGAAGATATACCTACGCATAGCGTCCCTTTCTGCGTATCCAGCGGCGGGTGTGACGCAGAACGGCCATACTCCAGCCGAACCAGCGGTGTCTGGTTGTCCACTGATACTGTTTGCCATTGACAGACCACATACTTACTTGACCGACCACGGCTGCGAGTGGCAACCAGCCATCGACATACTGATTCGCATCGCCAGCAACAAGGATCGTATGCTGGTGGCGTCGCAGCACGCGATGGAGGACGATGTGCTGTCCCACATTGGCGAGCACAATCGTTCCCAGCGTTAGCGGCGGCTCTAACGGACGTAGCCGAACGATAGCTCCATCGGGGAGCAATGGGTGCATACTGCGCCCATGGACCTGAAGATCGAGCTGCCCACCGCGCTGGAGCACAAGCTGACACAGCTCAAGCAACTCTAGGGCAGTATAGCTCCGCTGATTAACGAAGAAATTGACGGACTGCATGGACAACATCAGCGGTGGGGGCAAAAGCCAACTCATAGCACGGGATGCAGCGAATGAGTTGATCGACGATGCTCATGGCTGTCTGCACACCTTGGCTATGCCACAGCGGCAGCAGCACCTCGGGAATAAGCTGGCGGAATGCGGCTGTAGGCTGGAGCGGTGTGATGCTATTGTTTGGTGCGTGGCGCAGCAAAAAGATAGCCTGAATAGGTGCAGCGCGTGGACTGACAACGGGTGTAGCGCTATGCCATGGTGTGCCAGCGGCCAGCAACTCTGATCCCTGGTGCTGCACGATGATGCGATCATCGCTAAGAACCACAGCGTCAGCGGCGTGCCAGAGGCGTGCTAGCGTTGACTTGCCTGCTTCTGGCGGGCCAACAAACAATAGGCTCTGTTCGGCATCGACGACAGCGCAGGAGTGGAGAAGACATCCGCCGTGTGCGCCGAGAAACTCCATAAGCTGAAGCTGGAGCAGCGGATAGTCAAAGACCAGCTCAACAGGCTGCACGTGGGGCACGTGCAGCAGGGTGGCCTGGCGCGGCCAGGCTGGCAGCCAGCGAAGCATCGCAGTTATAGCCGTGTGGTCAGGGGTCGGCAGGACAATCTGTTGGTGTTCGGCGGAGGCCCACAGCTCCCAAGCTTGATCAGCAGCAAAGATGCGTTGACCAGTAGGTGCCGGTAGGCTGCTCGTCGCCTGTACGCCGAGGTAAAGATCGGCTGTGGGTGCGGCAGATTGGCCAAATGGCACCACCGCTGCTGGCAAGACAGTGGTGGTGCCAAAATCAATGTGAAAAGAGCATGGCCCGATGCGGAGTGTATTTAGCTGAAGCAAGGTGTTATTTTGCACGAACTGCCTGGCGATGCAGTAGAACCGGTGCGGCACACAGCTAAAACATCGTCTTTGACCCGCAGTTTTACAGGCTCGACCGCTGGTTTCTGATACGGCTTACGGGGGCGATCTGACGAATGAGCGGTGCTATTAGGCTGTGATTGGTGGCTCAATGCAAATCTCCTTAGCTGAGCATTCAGCTACTAAATATGCTACGAAATAGGTTCAAGGCAAACGGCCTGTTCAAGCCACTTTTCGGCCTCAGGTGCAAACGCAGCCACCCGCGCCTTGGTGCTATCACAGACCCACTCGACTGGACGGTTTTCTAAGGTTCCGCGCTCGAGGGCGGACCAGCCAGGGCAGTTGGTGCAGACGAGCGACATCTCGCAGGAGTGGCAGGCGGTGGCCTCCTCGTTGCGGGTTTCGCGAACCTCGGCGAGGTAGCCACTCCAGATGGCGTTGAAGTCGGAACCACGCCAGTCGATAGCTCGATTACGAGTGATCATGCATGGACTGATCATACCATAAGCATCAACATGGGCGGAGTTGGCAGCAGCACCGCAGGTGAACGTTTTCTCACCGCCCTTAACTGTATTGCCCAAGAAGGTTGAGCAATACTCTTGCCACTCCTCGGCCCGGCGCACATCGAGCTGTTCGAGGGCGACGATCTCGTCAGGGGAGAGGCGCAGCTTGGTGGGGCTGCGGTCGCCATTCAGCCGTGGGTGGATCATCGCATCGTAGCGGAAATCCCAGCCGTACTGCTCGGCAATCGCCTTCATCTGCATCAACTCGTGGCTATTCAAGCTGAGCATAACTGTTTTGAGGCGCACCGGCAGGTGGTGTTCAGCCAGCAGCTGGAGGCCCTGCATACACTTCGCGAAGGAGCCGGGCACGCGCGTGACCAGCTCGTAGGTCTCGGCGGTCGCGCCGTAGAGTGTTACCTCGATCAAAAAGGGCGGGTATTCGGCTAAGAACGCAGCGCGGCGCGGGGTGACCATGGTTGCGTTGCTATAGAGCGTGATCACAAAGCCGCGGCTACGAGCATAGAGATACAGCTCTTCAAAATCGGGGCGCAGCATCACCTCACCGCCGGTCATCAGCAGCCACAGCGAGCCAGCATCGGCCATCTCATCGAGCAAGCGCTTGCACTCGGCAGTGGTGAGCTCACGCTCGCGAGCGGCGCGATCGGCGGCTGGTAGGTTGATGTAGCAGTGCTGACAATTGAGATTACAGCGTTCGGTGAGTTCAAAAGACATAGACAGCGGCATGCGCCCTAAGGCTCTGAGGCGGCGATTGAAGTCCGAGTCGGCGGTTTCATGGCAAAGTTCCATCAGCGACCTCCCGAATCAGCTGCGTGTTAAGCATAAGCTCAATCCATTCACCCACGTCGGCGTAGGCTTGTTCTTGGGATACCTCGTACTCATGGAGCAATGCCGCGACAAGTTGGTCGATCGCACATGGTTGCGCCAAGGTTTGCCAGATGAGGGCGGCGGTATCGTTGAGGGCGAAGATATGCTCCATTGTCTCGGTGCTAGAGCGAACCGGAACGAGAATGATCTCGGTGCCGATTTGGCGACTGACGATCGCGGGATCGCGCTCAAAGCGCCTAGGTGTGGACATAGTGGTTCCTTAATTCATAATAGCATGGTCCCGTGGGTTTAATCTATTCTAACACGGTGACACGCGGTATAAAAAAGGCACTGAGCGCAATGATGGACTTACTTCAGTGCCTAGCAAGAGCTATACTCCAAGTTTTAGCTAGAGAGCGGGGGTGCAAGTTTGGCCTGTGCCGCAAAGAGGCGTAGCTCGGCCTTGTTGCCAATACCTAATTTACTATAAATATTGCGGAGATGTGTTTTAATCGTCTCCTCGCTGAGAATTAAATGTTGAGCGATGTCGCTATTGCGACGCCCCTCGGCGGCGAGGAAGAACACTTGGCGCTCGCGGTCGGTCAGCGCTACGAGCAAGTCATCGACCGAGCGATGTTCGGCAACAGGGGGGCTATCGAGCAGCTGGCGCACAACCTTTTGCGCTACCGGGCCGGCCAGGACTGTTTCGCCACTGGCGACAGCCCAGATGTGGTTGATGAGGCGCATCGGGTCTTCAGTTTTGAGCACATAGCCATCGGCACCGGCGGCGAGCGAGGCGCGAATTGTTTCATCGGTATCGTTGGCGGTGAGCATCAGCACGCGCACATGGGGCAGCGCCTCGTGGAGCTGGCGGCATAGCTCTTGGCCTGGGACATCAGGCAGCCCCACATCGAGTAAAACAACCTCAGCATCGCTGTTGCGAATTTCTTCGACAGCATTGATGCCTTGACCTAAGACTCCAACAACTTCTATGTCGTCCTGTGTTTCCAGCAGAGCGCGGACACCTTCGCGAAAAACCGGATGATCGTCAATAATCAAGACACGCATGAGCGGTATCTCCTTCACAGTTACTTTACTCCGCCCGACCTGTCTATGCCACGGCAGTACTGTTGCTATGGTATGCACCTAACCTTACGGATTGACTTACTACCCTACTAGCGTGTGAAACGAAGAGGTTAACGGCTGGCGAGTGTTGCTGAAGTGAGCTGTGGTAGCCAGCAGGTAAAGGTGCTCCCTTTGCCCAGGCTGCTTTCGACGCTGATGCTGCCGTGCATGAGGCCCATAAGTTCGCGCACGATCGTTAGGCCCAGGCCGGTGCCGCCAGCAATAACATTGGCACCGCGGAAGAAGCGCTCGAACAGCTGGGCTTGGTCTTGCGGGCTGATGCCAATGCCATTGTCTTGAACTTGCACCGCCACGCCGGGCATGTCATGCTCAGTCTGCTCATGCACGCTGATGGTGATCTGCCCGCCAGTTGGTGTGAACTTAAAGGCATTGCTGACCAAATTGACGATCACCCGCGTAAACTGGTCAGGATCGACCTCGACGATGGGCAGTGGGTCGCTGGGCAGATCAAGGGCTAGCGTTAGACCGCGCGCTTCAGCAAGCGGCTGATAGGTTGGAATAACATTCTCTAGCAGCTCGTCGAGCTGGGTTGGCTGTAAGTAGCAGCGGACCATATGGCTATCGAGCCGCGTGAGGGTGAGCAAGTCCTCGACAAGCTCTTCGAGGCGGCTGGCTTCGCTGGCGATGGTGCGCAGATACTCATCGCGACGCTCGGGGCGGCCTTGCTCGGCGAGGCGGGCGTAGAGCTTGATATTGGCCAGCGGTGTGCGCAGCTCGTGCGAGGCATTGGCGACAAACTGTGTCTTGAGCCGGTCAACATCTTTGAGCCGGGTCACGTCGTGGAGCAGGATCGTCCACCAGTCGGCCTGCTCGCTAAGAATGGGCATATAGGCGATGTTGACCGATAGATCAAGCCGGGGTGGCCCGAGCAGCGATAGCTCGGTGCGAATGTTTTCGCCGTTTGTCTGCGCCTCTTGGAGCAGCACCGTTAGCTCAGCGGAGATCTCGGCAAGCCGTGTCGGGACTGGGGCGCTGACTGAGAGGAACGAGAGCGCCTGTGGGTTGGCATAGCGCAAGATGCCCTCGTTATCAACAAGGATCAGGCCCTCTTCCATGGCGGTGACTGCGCCTTCGAACTTGCGCCGCTCATCATTAATATCGGCGATGAGCCGGGCGTTCTCGATGGCGAGGGCTGCATGGTGGGCGATCGCATTGAGCAGATCGTGATCATCTTCATGAAAGAAGTCTGGCTCAGGATGGACGAGGGTCAGCACGCCGCGCACGCGTCGCCCGCGATTGAGCGGCGAGGCGATGGCCGAGCGCACGTCGATGATCTCGCCAGGGTAGTCGATCCAGCGTGCATCCTTGGCCGTGTCGCTGATGAGAACGCTTTGGTTATGCTGGAGCACCCAGCCAGCCAAGCCCTCGCGCACCACGCGATTGGTGAACGGCGACGGCGGCGACTCATGGAAGGTGTGCGTCAGGAGATGCTGCTGCACTGAGCCATGTTCGTCGAATAGCATAATGCTGCCGCGGGTCGCTCCAGTTGCGGCTGTCGTGGTGAGCAACACCTGCTGCAGCACCTGCTGCAAGTTAAAGGTGCTGTTGAGCTCTTGCGACACCTGGTACAGAAGACGTAGCCGATCGTACTCGCTTTTTAGCCGCTGATACGACTCAGCATCCGGAACGCTTGGGATTGGTTCAGGCTGTAGACTCATCACTCCACCCATGGGTTAGTCTCGGTAGGGAGTCATTATACTCACACGGGGTGGTTTTCGACAAGCGCTCACCCCAGCGGGGGGCGAGACGATTGCGAGCCACACTAGCATAGGCCGCTGATGGTGGCGAGAACGAATGTGGTACAATGCTGGCTAATGAGCAACGTAGAGACGAAGGGTCCAGCCGAACTTTTCGTTCTATGAGGAGGATAGACGGCGTGTTAAGTATCTCCTGGCGTTCTATCCGCGTGTTCAGGTTTGCATCAGGCATCCACTCTGGCGATCGCAACGTAGTACCCTATGACAGCGATAATCAACGAACCAGCGAACCCGAACCTCCCGGTGATAATCTTCTCATGCAACGAGTTGCCAAGGGCGATGAAAAAGCGTTGTCTGTGTTGTATGATCGGTACAGCGCCACGGTGTTGGGCATTGCGCTCAAGATCGTGCGGCAGCGCGAGCTAGCCGAAGAGATCACGCAAGAGGCGTTCTGGCGAGTCTGGCAACGGGCGGGAACATTTGACACATCACGAGGGAACTTTGCCCCGTGGTTATTCGGAATTGTCCGCAACCTTAGTATTGATGAGCTGCGGCGCCGCCGTGCACGGCCTCAACCAGTCTACGATGATCCAGAGCGGCCATGGTTTGCCGATCTGGCTGACGACTCGGCTGATGTCGAGGGCGATGCTTGGCTGCATGAGCAGCGTGATATTGTCCGCACCGCCATGCAGGAGTTATCGCCGGAGCAACGAGAGGCGCTAGAACTTGCCTATTTCAGCGGCCTAACTCAGCGCGAGATCGCAGAGAAGCTAGGCAATCCGCTTGGCACCATCAAAACGCGCGTGCGCTTGGGCCTGCTGAAACTCCGTGACCTGCTGCAAGGTCAACTATGGAATGACTGATGGATACACAGATCCAAGAACTGATCACCGGGTATGTCTTGGGCGGGCTGGAGGCTGCCGAGGCCGAACAGCTAGAGGCGCTGGTGGCGCGCGATGACAGCGTGCGCACCGAGGTCCAACTGCTCCAAGATCAAGTCCACCAGTTAGCTCTGCTGGCCACGCCGGTTCAACCCCCTGCTGTGTTGAAGCAGCGCCTGATGGCGCGCGTGGCGGCTAGTCAGCAGAAACAACCTGTGCGCGCAAGCGCTCGTCCTACAGCCGCACGCTCGCTCTCGTGGGCCTGGGCTGGCGTGCTAGCGCTGGTTGTCGCACTTGGCGGATGGAACGTCGCGCTGCGCAATGAGAATGCCTCTCTGCGCGAGACGAATTTGAATCTAGCCCAAGAGCTTGATACGACGCGGGCTGTACGCGAAACGTTGGCGCAGCAGGTGCAGTCGGGCGATGTCGCTGTGCAGTTCTTGATCTCGCCGGCAACGACAGCGCGCAAGCTAGAGGGCACACAGTCGGCTCCGAAAGCGTCGGGAACGATGTTTATGCAGCCAGGCAATGATGAGGCTGTGCTGGTGGTTGATGGCTTGCAGCCGCTTCCCGAAGGCAGCACGTATCAGTTTTGGCTTGCACGCGCTAATCAGCAGCCGGTGCCCAGCAACACCTTCAAGGTTGATGCAAATGGTCACGCCTATCTGGTTGTGAAGGCTACGGCGCAGGTGAATGACTTTAGCCAAGTGATGATTACGATTGAGCCAGCCGCAGGCAGCTCGGTCCCGTCGGATGGTGCGACCGTGCTGCAGGGTAGTTTGTAGCCTGTCCCTTGTTGGTCCGTGGCAGGCCGATGATCACAGCGTGTGATCATCGGCCTGTTTGGTTTGGCGGCTGGGCGAGCAAGAGCGCGGGCAGAGCAAGCACCAGCAAGCAGCCAGCTATGCGCAGATCAAACACTGGCGCACTGAGCTGTGGGTAGATCCGGTAGCCGAGGCTGCTGCCGCCGCGCCCAAGCAGCCAGATAAGCAGCGGCAGCCCCAGCGCCGCGCCAGCTACGATGCACGCGCCAGCTGTCCAGCGCTCGCGCAGGTAGGTCGTACGCTGGATATGCCGCCCGATGTACCACCAGCTGCCGCTGATCAGCAGGCCTGCGCTGATCAGGCAGAGGCCGCCAAGCCACATTTGCCAGCGATCAGCCTTAAAGAACAGCAGCCCCACACTACCAGGGATCAGCAGCCCAACGCCGCCAAGCAGCGTCCAGCGCCAGCGACTCGTTGGTGGCTGCACGGTAAGATGGCCGTAGCCGCGCGCTTCCATCGCCTCGGCCAGCGTGAGCGCTCGCTCTAATCCACTGCTGATGAGCGGCACCGCTAGCGGCAACGCATCGCGCCAGGTGCGGAAGCGATGCCCGCGCAGGCGCTGCGCGTCACGAATCGCCCGCAGCCGCAGCACGGTCTGTGGCACAAAGGCTAGCCCGATGGTGACGATCAGTCCGGCATGAACGAGAAAGCGCGGCACGCGCCGCAGCAGGCGGTAGTGATTCACGCTGGCGTTGAAGCTGCCGATGAGCAGCACCAGCGTCCAGAGCTTAAACCCGCGGCTGGCACCGGCGATCAGCTGCTCTAGGCTGATCACACCGCCGAGCTGTAGCCCGCCCAGCAGCGGCGGCAGCTGCCAGGTTGGCAGCGTCAGCAGCACTGTGCGGCCGCGCAGCGTCGATGCTGTAATCACGCTGAAGATCAGGTTGAGGAGAAAGATCAGCACGCCAAGCCGCATCAGCAGGTGAAAGGCCCGCGCCATGGGGCCGTCGTCAGCGCAAGCCGCCCACACCAGGATTGCACAGCCCCAGATCAGCCCAATGTACAGCGGATTGTCAATTTGACCAATCGTCAGCAGGCCGCCACCAACCCATGCGAGCCAGGCGAGGCTGTGCCCGCCCTCCCACGGGCGCGCGATGCTCCGTCGGCGCGGCAGGCTGCGCTCCCAAAGATCGGCGCTTGTCCGCTCGACGTGAGGCTGCTTTTGGAGCAGCATATCGCGGGCGCGGCCGTGGGGTCGCGGCGGGGCTTTGAGCGTCTGGGTCATATGCGGCTCCTGCGGCGCAGCATGAGCAGGCTGGCACCAAGCAGCAGCAGCAGGAGCGCGCCAAAGCCGAGGTAGCTTAGGATACCGCTGCTCTGCTGCGGTGCTGGTGGCGCTGCTGGGCGCGCTGCACGTGTCGGCTGCACGGTGGCGACGCTGCCGGCTGGCTCCGGCGCTGCTGCGCGCTTGGTCGGGCTGGGGCTGCTGGGCACAGCGGTAGCACGCGCACTCGGCTGACTGGCGCTCGCCTGCGAAGGCGTGGCGGCGGTGGCGCTGGGCGCTGGCGTCTCGGTTGGGACGCGGGTAGGCTGCGCTCGCTGCTGGCTCTCCGCTGGCGTCTCGGTTGGGACGCGGGTAGGCTGCGCTTGCTGCTGGCTCTCCGCTGGCGTCTGTGTTGGCGGCGCGGCTGTTGGCGGCGCGGCTGTTGGCGGCGCGGCTGTTGGCGGCGCGGCGGTCGGCGGCGCGGCGGTTGGCGGCTCAAGCGTGTTGGTTGGGGGAATAGCGGTTGGCAGCGGCTGGGCCTGGGCGGCACAGACAGCGTCCCAGCTGGTCAGCGGCGGCGTAGAGCCTTGGCCGGGCGCGCCGCCGCCCCATGACCAGCCATCAACGGCACCGTCGCGCACTTTGTAGGAGCTAGCGCCAAGCGTTGAGTACTGCCATACGCCGTCGATGAGGTGGGTGTAGGCCCAGTAGTCACACTCGCTGCCACCCTCACAGCGGCAGGCGCACGACTCATTCGGATAGTCGCAGCCTTGGCCGTCGATGGAGCATACCAGCGCCCCCAGCCCATTCGAGCCTTCGGCGACAACATCAAACCCAGCCCGGGCCATCAGGTCGTAGCCGCTGATCGTCTCCTCATCGAAGCCGACGCAGGCCGATACGATCTCGCCGGTTGGGTACTGCACCACAACGCCGGCGTGGTGGGCGCGGCCATCAGGGCCTTGCGCGTGGGTTGGGGCCAAGCCGACGATGATGAGGACAAGGCCGATCAGGATGATCAGCAGACGCTGGTATGCGCGCATACGGTGCTCCTTCTTAGGCTGTGCGCCGACGTAGCTGCGCACCAAGCAGCAAGAGCGCAATTGCGCCAACGCCGATGAGCGCTAGCCATGGCTGCGGCTGGCCGGGGCTGCCGGTGTTGGGCAGCTCAACCGGCGCGCTGGGCGCGGGCGTGGCGCTTGGGGCTGGTTGATTGATCACCGCCAGCGCCTCCAGCGGGAAGGGCTTGAGCAGCAGCGCTGGCACGGCCTGGTAGGTGGCAAAGGCGTTGTCGTCGGGCTGATCGGCGGTATAGCGGAACGCGCCGCTGTCGTTCTGGAGCTGGAGCAGGGCCTGCAGCGGGTTGCCGTTTGCATCGGCCCACGGGCTAACTACGGGGCTGCCGCCGGTGGCGATGATCGCCTGGATGACCAGCGCGGTTGAGTTGGCATCGCTGGCGTTGCCGTACTGCGATGACTGGGCGTACGGGAAGCCGCCATCGGCGTTGCGCTGGGTCTGGAGGTAGGCCAGACCGCGCTCGACGAGCGGGCTTTGGCGCTGGTCGGCCGCAACGAGCGCTTGCAGCACCAGCGATGTCGTGTTGGTATCGCCGCTGTCGGCGCTGGTGTCGCCGGTGAACGACCAGGAGCCATCGCTGATCTGGGTCTGCTCGAGGGCGCTGATGGCGTTTTGCGGGACTGGCTCGCCAGCGGCCACAAGGGCGAGGATGGCGAGCGCGTGGGTGGTGATGTCGCTGCCGTACATGCCGGTGGCGGCGCTGTAGCTCTGCTGGAGCGCGGCGACGAGGTCGGTGCCGCCGACGTTGCGCGGACTGTGGCCCGCGAGCAGCTCGGCGATGATGTATTTGGCGGCGCTGCCCGGCTTGGCGGCGATGTCGCCGATGTTGCCCTCGATAAAGGTTTGGGCGCTGTTGCCGTTGACCGTCAGCGCGTCGATCTTCACATCGCCTGCGGCGAGAGCAAAGATCGCATCGGCGGTGCTGCCAAGGCCAAAGCCGCTGAAGCTGCCATCGGCCTGCTGCTGGCCTTTGATATAGCTGAGCGCAGGGGCAGCGCGCTCGACCTGCGGCTGCTGTGCCCACGCTGGAACGACCAACAAGGCCAGCACGCCGAGCATCAACCAACGAACGAACCAGTGTTTCATAGTGTCTCCCCAAAAAACAAAAAATCCCTCTGTCGAGTTGACAGAGGGACGCATGGCACAGCACAGGTGCAAGTTGCCAATGGTGCCGCTTGTGCCAACGCAAGACGACGAGCCGAAATGATCACGGCGGGCATTCTGGCTGCGCCAAAGGCGTTACAGTAGCGTGGACTGCACCGGACTTACACCGGATTTCCCCCGCTCAAGCTGATGCTGTAGGCATCAACCCGTGATCATATGGAACTATCGAGTTGTGGGCCGCATCGTACCACGCCAATCAGCGAGCGTCAAACTTCGCCGTGGTCGGGTGCTGGCAGCACGATGTGGCGCTTGTCATCATCGGGGCTGGGGCGGTAGATGATGGCGATATTGCCGATGATGGACACAAGCGTGCTGGCTGTGGCAGCGACGATCTGCTGGGTCAGCGCGGCCTTCTCATCCTTAAACTCACCATACTTGACCTTGATCAGCTCGTGAGCGGTCAGGGCGGTGTCGATGGCCTGGATGATCGCGGTGGTGACGCCCTGCCGCCCGATATGCACGACCGGCTTGAGATCGTGGGCCAGCTTGCGCAGATAGGCGCGCTGATTATTTGTTAGTGTGTTCAATCCATATGCCTCCTGTAGGTTGCTTTGCTGTATGATACTGCGTTTTGCCCCGCTACTGCGCGTGCAGGTTGCGGATGGCTAGCGCTGCTACTGCTCACGGCTGTGCCACGCGCGCAGCAGCTCGGCCTCGCGCGCGCTGGAGAGGCCGACCGGGCCGCGCTGGGGCTGTAGCGGCTCCTGGCGCTGCTGATCGTGGGCCAGGATGGCCTGGATCGTTGTGGCGAGCGGCGTATAGGTCAGACCAGCGGCCTGAGCGCGGGTGCAATCGACCTGCATGATGCCATCGAAGCCGTCGTCGGCGGGTAGCCAGAACGGCAGATCGCGGAAGGGCGCGACGTTGTGCTCGCGCAAGAACGGCTCAGTGACCCAGGTGAACTCGGCGCTGGAGTTGCTGGCGCTGCGGCATGTTTCGACCATCGTGGCGAAGGAGATGGGTTGCTGCGGACCGGTGGCGTTGAAGGTGCCGCCAAGCTTGCGCTCAACCGCCTGGACAATCCAGCGGCCGAGATCGGCGGCGTCGATGAGCTGCACCGGCTGGTCGGGGCGGTTGGGCACCAGCACCTCGCCGCCCTGCGCGATGCGACGCGCCCAGTAGGTAAAGCGGTCGGTGTAGTCGTAGGGGCCGATGATCAGGCCGGGGCGCACAATCAGCGCCTGGTCAGCGAAGCTGGCGCGCACAGCATCCTCGCAGCGGGCTTTGCGCGCGCCGTAGGTCTGCATATCATCGGCGCGCTCGGTGGCGGCGTCGCCCTCCATGGTGGCGACCGGCGCGTCCTCGCTGATGTGGGGTGGTGCGGGATCGGCATAGACCGAGATGGTGGAGATAAAGGTGTAGTGATCGACGTGGGGGCGCAGCAGCGCGGCGGCGCGCTGAACATGGGGCGAGATCATGCCATTGACATCGATCACCGCGTCCCAACGGCGGCCGGCGAGGCGCTCCAGGTCGGTGGCGCGATCACCGTGGATCTGCTCGACATCGGGAAAGAGGCCGGGGTTGGTGCGCCCACGGTTGAACAGCGTCAGCGTGTGATTGCGCTCTAGAGCGTGCTCGACGATGGCGCGACCGAGGAAGGCCGTGCCGCCAAAAACAAGTAAATCCATTGATCCTCCAGCCTTTGCAAACGTGCTACAGGAGCTGAGCGAGCACAATTTGCAAAAGTACATGATGTGTGCTATAGTATACGCCGTTGCGCAAACGCGACTCCGTAGCTCAGTGGATAGAGCGCTTCCCTGCGGAGGAAGAGGTCGGGCGTTCAAGTCGCCCCGGAGTCGCCACTTTTTTTCTTAAAAACTTGGGAAGGTGACAGAGCCTGGTTGAATGTGCTGCCCTCGAAATGCAGTAGGGTGTAACAGCCCTCGTGGGTTCGAATCCCACCCTTCCCGCCACCGTAGTCCACCCAATTTGGGTGGGCTTTTTTTGTTTGTTAGTGGCCTGTAATCTAGCCAGATTGTACGACGCAGCCGCGTAGGTGTAGCCTCAACTCACGTGTTTGAGGAGGCACCCACCTATGGCATTCACATCATCGCGGATTACTTGGCTGCCCCGCTGGCGCGACCGGCGGCAAGGTCGGCGCTATCGCACTTATCTGCTTGAGGGCAATGTTCTTGTGCGCTCACAGCCGCTGCTGCCGCATCTAGAGCGGCTGCCGCTGCTGGTGGAGCCGGATTCGGCCGATATGGCGCTGCCGCTGCACGAGGCACTGCTGCACACTCCGCACATTCGACTTGTGGGCGCTCCCTCTAGCGGGCGACGGCTGGCGCTGCGCCAGCTGTGTTTGCGCTGGGCACAGGGGGAGCCGCTGCCGCAGAACGGCATCCCGCTGCTGTATCAAATCCCGGCTGCGGCTGATCCGCACACCAAGCCACTGGACTATCTGTGCCATGAGCTGGCGAGCCTGGGCTTCGAGCATGATGGGCTGGTCGTAAAGCGCATGCTGGCCGCTGGCATGTGGCTGCTGCTGATCGAGGGGCTGGATCGACTCGAGCCGCAGGCGCGCACCGTGTGGCAGCGCTGGCTTCAGCAGAGCGTGATCCGCTACCCAGCCTTGAGCATTGTGGTCGCTGATACGCCAACAGTGGAGCCGTGGCCCATGTTCAGTGACTGGCGCTTGGTTGGCTGGCAGAATCACGAGGCGCAGCTATGACTGCTTGAGTTGATCGGCAGCGAGCGGCGGAGCACACGCCAGCGTTCGCCGTGGCTGTTCTGAGCGCCGAGGCACTATCTGCGCATAGTGCTTTTTGACGTTAAGTGGCATTGGCAGGCTATGTCGGCGGCTTCGGTCGCTGCTTGAGCACCTGGAGCGCTGCCTGGGCCTGCTGCACGGTGGCGGCATCTGGCTCTGGGCCATAGCGCGCCTGCTCGTAGGCTGTGGTAAGGCTGGCGACGGCCTGCGCGTCTAGCTCAGGCGTGACCTCGGCGGCGTGGGCGCGCGGCGTGGCGTGGTCAGGGCGCGCATAGCCCGCTTGGGCGCTGATGCGTAGAAACTGCTGATAGAGGCGCCGAATGGCGGCGACCGATCCTGTGCCGAGTGTGGCGAGGGTCGGTTTTTTATTGCGGCGAAAGAGATCGCCGAGATCGCTGCCTAGCTCGCGCCATGAGAACAGCGAGGTGCGCTCGGTCTCGACATAGTCGCTGACCGGCGTGCGCTCGCTGAGGCGGCGGCGGAGGTAGCGGATGAGCAGCCACGCGCAAACAATCAGCAGGATGAAGGCCAGTGCGCGGATGGTATTTTGTAGCCAGAACTCCTGCGTTGGCGTGATCATCTGCTCGGCTGTGGTGGTGGTCTCCTCGCTGGTAGCCGTCGGCATCGGTGGTGGTGGTGCGGCGCCGGGATCAAGGAAGGCATTGAGCATAGCGCGGTAGATGAAGGTGATGAAGCCGATAATGAGGCTGATCAGCGCCACCGGCGACACCAGGATCGCGACGAGCACAGCGCTAACACTATCGCGAATACTTGGCACAAACAGCAGCGTGGCCGTGATACCGCTGAACAAGAGCAGCAGCACCGGAATCGTGCTGTGCAGGGCGATAAACGCTGGATGTGGATCGACCTGCTCGTAGGTGGTGCCATACAGCGATAGCGCGATGAGCATGCTTGTCATAAAGGCCAGGACATGCCACGTGAGCGCGTTGAGCAGAATCGGCGCATTGAGCGAGACCTCCATCAGCAGGCTGAGCAGCGGCAGCCCCACCAGCAGGGCGATAACGCTCATGCGAAACAGGTTGCTAAGATCGCTGTGGCGGTGCTTATCGATGTGCAGCCCTTGGCGCAGAGCGAGCAGCAGGCCACTGACCGTTAGCATCAGATGCTGGATGCGGAAGTCAGCGCCGAAGGCAGCGCAGCGCTGTGCTGCCAGCAGTGGCTGGATACAGCCCACCGTGCCCATGACTTGCAGCGTGCCCAGAATCAGCAGCAGCAACAGCAGCGGGAGCTGGGCCGCGTGCAGCAGCTGGCTCGAGCGGCCGCGATACTTGAGCACGGTGGCGGAGAGCATCACCACAGCCAGGGCTGGCCAGCGCACCGGCACAGCGTGCGTGTTACCTGCGGAATCAATGACGGTGAGGGCTAAGCTAATCAGGCTAACATAGATGCTGGCGGTGGCGATCCAGCGCGTCCAGCGGATCACTGTGTGGCTCATACAACCTCCGGCGGCGGGACAGGGATAATGGTTGCGCCGGGCAGCCGGGGCGGCTGTGCGCCAGTGTACATCCAGATCAGCGGATAGCCATGCTGCATCAGGCGCTGGAGCGCGCCAAGGGTTTTGGCTGGAGCGATCGCGCTCATCAGAATGATCGTCGTGCCGGCGTTGATCTGGGCGGGCAGCGAGCGCAGCAGCCGATCTAGCTTGATGCTGGCATATGGCGAGACATGGGCGAGCGCTTCGAGCAGGCGCGGCGGCTGGCTAGGGCTGCGCGAGGACTTCAGATGCAGCGTGCGTCCGCCAGTGATCGTCATGGCGTTTGTCGCAAGGCCGACGCTGTAGCCAGCGCTTGTCAGCTGCTGGCAGACGGTGGCGGTGAGACTGATCAGGTGCTCGGCGCGGGCGCTGTCGATGCCCTGCCAGACGTGGTCGAACGTGTTGATATCGAGCAGGCAGAGCACCTCTAGCTCGGTGGCTGGCTGATTAATGCGCGACTGGAGGGTGCCGCGGCGGGCGCTGGCGCTCCAGTGAATCGCCTTCAGCGGATCATGGGTGTGGTAGTCACGGATACCGATGATCTGGGTTGGATCGCTGAGCAGGCTCTGGCGGGTGAGTTGGCTGCCAAGCAGCTGGCGCGCTGTGATGGGCAGCTCCTGCGGCGTGAGCAGGCGGGGATAGACGACGATCTGATCGGTGCTCGGCAGCTCCGCCTGCACCAAGAAAAAGCCAAATGGATCGCCAGTGCGCATGGAGATGGGGCCAAGGCGGTACAGACCGCGCTCAGGGCAGTTGAGCTGATAGTGCTGCGTGAGCGATTCATACCAGCCGAGGCTCAGCGAGCGCACCAGGACTTTGCGATTGGCCTTGATTGACGGAATGAAGCGCGCCTTCGCGATCTCGATCGCCTTGGGCATGGGGTCGAAGAGATCGACGCGGGCCAGCGGCAGAAACTTGCGGTTGATCACGCGCAGCTGCATCTCGACAGGTGTATCAGGAAAGATGTGGGTGGTGCTCAGCGAGCGCTCAATCGTGATTTTGCTGAGCGCATACTTGCGCCACAAGTGCGCGGCCAGCACGACCAGCAAAAACCAGAAGCTGATCAGGCCAAGGATGTGCTGATTGGTGAGGAGACTGATCGCAAGCATCAGGGCGATGAAATGAAAGAATGTGCGCCCAAACATTACGACTCCTCAACTGGCACTGGCACAGATTTTAGAACATCGCTGACAATCGTGGTGCTGGTGTGGCCAAGCAGGCGCGCCTCGGGATGCAGGATCAGGCGGTGCTCGAGCACCGCTGGTGCGAGCGCCTGGACATGATCGGGGAGCACATAGGTTTCGCCGCGGATGGCGGCGAGCGCGCGAGCGGACTGCGCCAGCGCCAGCGAAGCGCGCGGACTCGCGCCAAGCTCCACTGACTCGTGCTCGCGGGTAGCCCGCACGAGCGCGATGAGGTAGTCGCGGATGGCTGGGCTGAGGTGAGTTTGGGCCGCCTCAGCGATCATCGCCTGCACATCGGCGGCGGAGCAGACGGGCTTGAGCGTGCTGAGCGGATTGCTGGTGGTGAAGCGATCGACAATGGCGGCCTCATTGGCAGCGGAGGGATAGCCAAGCCGCAGGCGCAGCAGAAAACGATCAAGCTGGGCCTCGGGCAGGGGATAGGTGCCGGCCAGCTCGACCGGATTCTGGGTGGCGAGCACGAGGAATGGGCGGGCCAGCGTGTGGGTCTGACCATCGATGGTGACGGTGCGCTCCTGCATGGCCTCTAGCAGTGCGGACTGCGTGCGCGGCGTCGCGCGGTTGAGCTCATCGGCCAGCACGATGTTGGCGAAGATCGGACCGGGCCGAAAGATGAACTCGCTGCGCTGCTGATTAAAAAAGGTCAGGCCGGTGATATCGGTGGGCAGCAGGTCGGGGGTGGACTGAATGCGACGAAAGGAGCTATCGATCGAGCGCGCGAGCGCATGGATCAGCGTTGTTTTCCCGATGCCGGGCACATCCTCGAGCAGCACATGGCCCTCGCAGAGCAAGGCGACGAGCAGCAGGTCAACCGCTGTATCCTGGCCAACAACGACCTGCGCAACGTGTGTCCGAATTGTGTCCGCCCACGTCTGTACAGCAGTGGACGTAAGAGTAGCAACAGTCATAGATCTCCCTTGGGGGCAAGGCGCTACGCGATGTGGGTGTTTTGATGGTGGGAAAGCGCTGGCGAAACTACACAGAACACTCATGGACGGGCCAATTGGTTCAGTTACACATATCGAACTGAACCAATCGGCCTGTGATTCTGAGTACGTTTAGGTGCGCGGGCTTGTTGCAGAGCCGCTGACGCCAGCGCTGCTGAAGGTGGCCATCTCGGCGGGGATGCGTGCGGCGGCGCGAATAAGCGGCAGTGCGAGCGCCGCCCCGGAGCCTTCGCCGAGGCGCAGGCCGAGCTGAAGCAGCGGCGTAAGTCCCAGGAGCTGGAGGGCGCTGTGGTGGCCTGGCTCGGCGCTACAGTGCGCGGCGATACAGTAGTCGCGCACCGTTGGGCAGAGCGCGTGGGCCAGCAGCACTGCTGCCGTGGTGATGAAGCCATCAATAATGATCGGCAGGCGGCGGGCGGCCGCACCGAGCGTGAGACCCGCCAGCACGCCAATCTCGAAGCCGCCGACTGCGCTGAGCACGCTGAGCGGAGGAGCCGCAGGCTCAAGGCGCGTCACCGCCTGCTCGACGATGGCGATCTTGTGGGCCAGGCGCTCGTCGTCGATGCCCGTGCCGCGCCCGGTGACAGCAGCGACTGGCGCGTGGGTGTAGAAGGCGGTGATACAAGCGGCCGCAGTGGTGTTGGCGATGCCCATCTCTCCGAGGCCAATAATCTGCGTGCCAG
>JABXJS010000279.1 GCA_013538855.1 Herpetosiphonaceae bacterium | reverse complement strand
CGTGAAAAAACGCAGCGCTGGACATCAGCATGACATAATGTTTGTGGGTGCTGCTGGGTCGCAGCAACGCACGCCGTGGGGCGGGATGAGAGCGTCAAGCGGGCCAGCGTGGCGCTGGGCAATCGCGGCCGACGGGCGGGTGAGTAATAGCTGCGGCTACGCGGCGCGGACGTGAAAAAAACGCAGCGCTGGACATCACCATGACATAATGTTCGTAGATGCTGCTGGGTCGCAGGGCGCAGCAACGCACGCCGTGGGGTGAGATGAGAGCGTCAAGCGGGCCAGCGTGGCGCTGGGCAATCGCGGCCGACGGGCGGGTGAGCAATAGCTGCGGCTACGCGGCGCGGACGTGAAAAAACGCAGCGCTGGACATCAGCATGACATAAAAATTCAACCGTGCACCGGTGACTAAAATGCGCAGGAGCCATCGACACTGATGGCTCCTGCGGCTGGTTGCGGTGCGCTGCGCTAGGGCAGCTGAACGGTGTGGCTGACCGGCGAGACCAGCTCGGGGCCAGCGCTGAAGGGGAGCGTGACCTGCGCGCTACTGCCGTTGACTGAGACGGTGTAGGTCAGGTTGCCGCTGGTGACGTCGGCCTTGAGCAGCGCGCGCAGGGTGAAGTTGCCTGCGTCGTCGCTCCAAGCGTAGGGGCTGCTGGTCTGGCTTAGCTCAGCGCTGCTTAGCTGGATCAGCGTGTTGGGCAGCAGATCGCCGCTGGCGCTGCGCAGCGTGCCGCTGATCTCGATCACGCGCGGGGCGATCTGGATGTTGAACATCTGATCGCTGCTGCTGCCCGCCACACCGGCCGCGAAGGTGTCGGTGTACACGTGCGTGCCCCAGTCGCCGCTGATGGTGAAGACGACCGGCAGCGCGTCGGTGCGCTCGGTGGTGCCCTCGCAGTTGACCGAGGTGAGCCACGCGTTGGGCGCGCCGCTCTGCGTGCAGTGGATGCTGGTGCCGGGCACGTCGATGGTGACGTGCTCAGCGCCGAGCGACTCGCCCGATATGCTGGTGTTCTCGAAGTGCGAGTGGATGCGCAGCAGGCGCACATCGTGCTTGATGTCGTGGGTCAGCGCTGTGAGCGCGCCCGCTGGCACATCGTAGGCCAGCGTGGTCTCCTTCCAGAACCACGAGTTGCCGCGCGTGCGCACGTGCAGCTCGCCGACGGGCGGGTTGGCGACGGCGACATAGGCCGTGTAGAAGCCGTTTTCGTCGGTGTCCACGCTGATGGTGCCGACGGTGTGATCGCCGTAGATCTCAACATCGGTCCAGTCGACGGCCTCGTCGTTGGCGTCGGTGATGCGGCCGTTGACGCGCAGGGTCGTCGGATAGACTGTGATGTCGTGGGTGAAGCCATCCGCTGAGCCGATGGCTCCGGCGGGAATGCTGGCCGTCTCGGTGATCACGCCCCAGACGCCGGCGAAGGTGTAGGTGACGCTCAGCGCTGCGGTGCCGGTGAGCGTGCCCGCGCACCAGTACGACGAGGTGTCGCTGCTGCTACAGAGCACGGTGCCCAGCTCGTCGGTGATGGTGATGGCGTTGGCCTGGACCTCAACCTGCTCGTCGGCGACGGTGCCGTTGTAGATTGTGCCGTTGAAGTACACGGTGCGATTGTTAAAGCCGAGGTCCTGCTCAATTGTGTTGAGCTGATCGCTCTGCAGGCCGCTGACCGCAGCGGTGAACGGCGGGCCAGAGGCGCTGGCGTAGTCGACCTGGTAGGTGAGCGTGCCGCTGGTGACGCCGCTGCGCAGCAGCTCATAGGTGCTGTAGACACCCTGCTCGTCGGCGTAGACGTAGGTTGCGACACTCGGCGGCGTATAGCCGGTCTCTGGATCGGCTCCAAGCTGGTCTGATGCCAGCAGGTTGCTGTTGATGATAACGCGTGCGTTGGCGGCTGGGTCGCCGTTGGCCAAGCGCACGGTGCCAGTCAGCAGCGCCACGGTGGGAGCCGTGGTGGTGAAGGCTTGGCTGAGCGTCGTCTGGCCACCGACGGCGGGAATGCTGTTGAGCGCCAGCGGGCCGAGGGTGGTTGTGCCCCAGGAGCCGGTGACCACGTAGGTCACGCTGAGCGGCGTTGTTGCGGTGAGCGTGGCCGTACAGCCGAAGCTTGGCTGCGCGTAGGTGCGGCTGTATGTGCACAGCGTGCGCTGGCTGCCGTCCTTGACCGCCAGCTGATTGACTGGCACGGCGACGCTGCTGAGCGTGGCGTGGCTGAGCGTACCGTTGAAGGCAACCTTGCGCTGATCCAGGCGGTACAGCTTCTCAACGCTGGTGATGCCGTGCGGGCTAGCGCTGTAGGCGAACGAGTTGTAGGCGTTGGCCACACCGAAGTTGACCGACGTGTACAGCGTGCCGCTCAGGCTGCTGCTGCGCAGCGGGAGGCTCAGCGTGTACGCGCCGTTGCTATCGCTGGCGGTGCTGAGCGACCACTGGCCGAAGGCGAACTGCTGGCTGCCCGAGGCCGTAACCGTGGCGTTGGCCAGGCCGTGGCCCTGGTCGTCGGTGACAGCGCCGTGGACGCGCAGGATGGCTGGATGGATGGCCAGCGTCGCCTGCTGGTCGTAGCTGAGGCCGATGGTTGGCGGCGTGATCGGGCTGGTGGCCGTGATCACCTCGCTGCCCCATGGGCCGCTGACAGTGTAGGTCACGCTGAGCGGATCG
The DNA here is from genome assembly GCA_013538855.1 of Herpetosiphonaceae bacterium. Classification (GTDB taxonomy): domain Bacteria; phylum Chloroflexota; class Chloroflexia; order Chloroflexales; family Herpetosiphonaceae; genus OHK22. The sequence goes on along the minus strand of JABXJS010000279.1, from coordinate 112,141 downwards.
CTGGTGCGCAGGTTGGCAAAGCAGCTGTAGTAGGTTCCGGTGCTGCTCGTCTGCCAGCGGCACAGCTCGCCAAGCGTCGCATCGCGCACCACAACCGCGCTGGCGCTGCCGACGGCGTTATTGGCCTCGGGCGCGACAAAGCCGCCGTAGAACTGGATGCGCCGCCCGTTGAACTGGAAGTCTTGGCGCTGGCTGGTGATGCTGTTCAGCGCCGCCGTATAGGTGCGCGTCTCCACGATGGTGGACTGGCCAACGGCGATGGTGTAGGTCAGCACCCCGCTGAGCGCCTCGGGCTTGAGCACCACCTGGAGCGCATAGCGCCCGCTGGAGTTGCTGCCGGTCGCGGGCGGACTGGTGGTGCTGCCGTAGGCCAGCGCCGGACCGGTGGCCTGAATCCAGGCCCCGCTGATCGGCGTGCCGTCGGGATAGGTGACGGTGCCGGTGATGCTCAGCGTGGTTGGCGCGACGGCGAGATTCTGGTTGATGTACTGCGTATCGCCCAGGGCCACATTGACCGGGATCGTGGGCTTGGTGAGCGTTTGCGTGCCCCACAGGCCGGTGATCACATAGGTCAGGTTGAGCGGCGCGGTGCCGGTGATAGCCGCGTCGCAGCTGTAGTACGACGAGCTTGAGCTGTAGTTGTAGGCGCACAGCGGGCCGCGGGCGGCATCGCTGACGCTGAGCTGCGTCGGCTGCAGATCGGTGTTGTTCAGCGCCAGCCTGACATAGCCGTAGAGATTCAGCATACGCTGGCTGAACGTGGCGTCCCAGCGCCGGGCCGTGATGGCGTTCGGTGTGACCGAGACGCTCTCCTGGCGCTGCTGAGTGAGCGAGTGATAGTACAGCGACGACGCGAGATTGACGCTGGTGTAGCCGGGCTTAATCGCCAGGTACAGCGTATAGACGCCAGTGCTGGCGCTGGTGGCGTCGTGGCCGCTGGTCGCCTCCGAGATGGCTGGGCTGCTGGCCCAGATCGTCGCGCCAGCGAGCGGTGTGTTGGTCTCGCCGTTGGTGATCACACCAGTAAGCTTGAGCAGCGTGACGGTCAGCGGGAACTGCGCGCTCACCGACGTGTCGCTGCCTGGCGCGCCAACTGGCACCGTGCCGCTGAACACCTGCGTGCCCAGATCGTTCTTGATCGTGTAGGTCACGCTGAAGGCGCTGGTGGTGTAGACGGTCGCGCTACACGTCTGGACAGCGCGCGGGCTATCCCACGAGTAGACATACGCCTCGCACAGCAGCGAGCCATCGCTGGCCGTGACCTTCATGCTGCGTGTGCCGAGCGTGAGATCAGGCTTGAGCGCGCTGACTGCGGTGCCGCTGAAGGTGATTCGGCGTGCATCGAATGTGAAGTTCTGCGTCACGCTGGTGATCTGGCGCAGGGTTGGCGTTACCTGCTGCGTGAGCAGCATAGCAGCCGACTGATACTGTGCCGTGACGGTGACGGTTGTGGAGGCAACCCCCTGCTTGAGCAGCACAAAGGTTTCGTAGCTGCCGGACTGGGTGTTGACCGTCTGCGGCTTGAGCAGATCGACGCCGCTGACGGTGATGCTGGCTGCGCTGGGCAGCGGGCCGGTGCTGCTCTGGACCTGGCCGCGCACGCGCAGGGTGGTTGGGCTAACCAGCAGGTCCGGCTGGAGGCTTGTATTGGTCGCGTACTGCGCGGCCGGGATGGTCTTGGTGAGCACCTGCGTGCCCCAGTCGCCGCTGACAGTGAAGGTGGCGCTGACGGCATCGGTGCTGGTGAGCTGGCCGGTGCAGGCGTAGATCTGCGACTGGTAGTACGTTGGCTCCCAGGAGCATAGCTCGCTGCCGTTGACGGCCACGCTGACGCGCTTGGTGGGCACATCCATCCAGGTCAGGTCCTGGTGCAGGATACGGCCCTGGAAGCTTACGCTACGGGCGTTGAATGTGTAGCTCGCAGCAAGCGGCGTGAGCTGATTGACCGGCACGTCGAAGCTGGTGGTCGTGGTGAGCGTGGCCTGGCTGGCCTTCAGCTCAACCGCGATGTTCCCGCTAATGGCGTCGCCGTTGAGCGCGCCGATGACCACCAGGTCGATGCTGTACGAGCCATCGGCGGCGGTTGTGGTGCGCGTGATCGTGTTGCCGAGCGACACATCCGCGCCCTTGAAGGCCAGCTGAACGCCGCTCAGGTGATTGTTGAGCGGATCGCTGACCGTGCCAGACAGGTGCACGTTGGTGACCGTGACGTTCAGGTCTTGGCTAACGCCGAGCGAGCCGCTGACCGAGCCAGCCGGGATGCTTCCGGCGAACTCCGCGCTGCCCCAGTCGCCGATAACCGTGTAGGTGATTGGCAGCTCGCCCTGCGAGCCGAGCAGAGTCTCGCAGCGGTACGTGCTGGCGTAGAGCGTCCACTGCGGGTGCCAGGTGCAGAGTCGGCCGAGGTCAGGATTGCTGATCTCGATGGTGTGCGCGCCCAGCGCTTGATTGATCAGGCTGTTGTTGATGCGGCCTGAGAATACGATTCTGCGCACGTCATACTGCAGCGACTGCTCAACGGTGTTCAGCTCGTCGGCGTTGACGCTGGCGGTGATGCTGGCATCGGTGATCAGCGTGCCGTTCTCCGCAACAATGTGGATGCTCGGCGCGGTGTCGCCGCTGCGCAGCGGCACAAAGATGCCGTAGACGCCGTCGCTGCCGGTGGTGTCGGATGGAGGATTGATGCCAGCGTACACAAAGCTGGGGCTGGTGACGGTGACCTTCGCGCCTGACACTGGGTTGCCCTCGGGATCGGCGATCACACCAGTGACGAACACGGTGGTCGGCGCGACCTCAAGGTCCTGGCTGACGTTGGCGTAGGTGGCGAAGTCGCCGGCTGGCAGGGTGCCGCTGATCATGGCCGTGCCCCACGCGCCGGTGATCACATATGTGATGCTCATGGCGGCGGTGGTGTCGAGCGACACGCTACAGCTGTACGGCAGCTCGGTGTAGCTCTGGAGCTTCCAGGAGCAGAGCTGGCCCTGTGCCGCGCGAATCGCCACCTCGGTGCTGGCGACCTGCGTTTCTGGTGCCCAGTGGTTGATAACCTGGCCGCTGAAGCGCAGCTGGCGCGCGTTGATGGTGGTGTTGTGGATCAGCGGCGTGGCGGTGTTGGCCTGCGCAGTGAACGGCACAGTCTCGACGACCTGCAGTCCATCGCGGGTAAACGTGTACTTGAGGCTGCCGCTCAGCTGGTCGCGCTTGAGGATCAGCGGCAGCGTGTAGGCTCCGCTGACCGTGCTGGTGTTGAGCACGGCGTTCAAGCTTGAGAGCTGGGTGTTGCTGATGCCCACGGTGAAGCCGCTCAGCGCCGCGCCATCGGCGGTGCTCAGCTGGCCGCTGGCGATCAGCAGCGTCGGTGTGAAGTCGAGCGTGCGTGTCAGCGTCTGCACGCCGCCAACTGGTGGCAGGCTGCTGATGCTGCCGCTGTGGGTCTGCTGGCCCCAGTCGCCGCCAAGACTGTAGGTGAAGCTGAACGGCTGGGTGACGTTGAGCTGCGCCTCGCAGCTGTATGTGCCGCCGAAGGTGGTGACGCTGCACAGCCGACCTAGGCCCGGAGCGTCGATGGTCAGCACCTGACGGCCCAGCGTCATCGACGGCGCGAGCGTGTTCTCCAGCCGACCGATGAAGCGGAATGTGCGCACGGCAAACGACAGGTCGGCGCTCACCGCCGTGCGCTGGCCGCTGGCGAACTCGTAGACGCGCTCGAAGCGCAGGTTCTGGCTGCCGTACTTGAGTGTGTAGGTTAGCGTCTCTAGCTCAAAGCCGGCCTGGATCATCACGTCCAGCTCGTAGGTGCCGCTGAGCGTGGTGGTGGCGGTGGTTGCTGCTGCGACGTGCAGCCCGGCGACGCTGACGACTGCGCCGCCAAGTGGCGCATTGTTGGCGTCGGTGACGTTGCCGCTGACGTGCAGCGTGGTGGCGCGGGCCAGCAGGGCGACCGGCACCAGCGTGGTGTCGCCGGTGGCTCCCGCCGGAATAAGCCCATCAACCTCTAGGTGGCCCCAGCTGCCGACAACATCGTAGTGCACTGGCAGCGCCGTGGTGTTGAGCACCTCTAGCTCACAGGCGAAGGTGCCTGCTGCGCTGGTGGTGAGCACACACAGCTCGCCCAAGGTCGGCGATGAGATGGTCACCTTGGCGTTAGACAGGCGCAGCGCTGGGGCAAACAGGTTGCCAAGCGTGCCCTGGAAGCGCACGGTGCGCGCGCTAAACTCGATGTCGTGCGGCAGGTCGAGCAGCGCGCCGCTGGTGACGTTGAACGGCACCTGGACGCTGCCAACCGAGTTGCCTGCGCGCAGCCGGTAGGTGAGCTCGCCAGCGGTCACGCCCTCCTGCAGTACAAGGTAGAGATCGTACTCGCCTTGGTTGTTGGTGTGCGTTAGCAGCGCCGGCGAGGCTACCGAGACCAGGCTGGCTAGCACGCTCAGCTCCAGGTCTGTGACCGGGTTTTGGCTCTCGTCCTTGACGAAGCCGTGCAGGTGCAGCACCGTTGGGCTGGCGCTGAAGTCAAAGCTGACATCGGTTGTGCCGCCGGTGACGCCGCTCTCCACAGCTCCCTGCACGCTGACGCTGCCCCAGTCGCCGCTGAGCGTGTAGGTTGCGTCGAAGGCGGCGATGGAAGCGCCCTGGGCGCGGCACGAGTATGTGCCGTCGCTGCGTACCGTGGTGGCGCACAGCTGCGCACCGCTTGGGTCGCTGATCACCAGCTGGCCGGGAATGTTTAGCTGCGGCAGCGCGCTGTGCTGAACGTGGCCATGCATTTGCAGCACGCGCGAGTTCAGCTCAAATGGCTGATTGAGCGTGTTAAGCTGATTCTGGTTGATCCCGTTGAACAGGCGCGTCTGCTCGTAGCGCACGCCGTAGTAGGTCAGCGTGTAGCGCACGTTGACGTTGGTCTGGCCGTTGTCGAGCAGCGCGGTCATGGTGTAGTGGCCGCTGCTGTCGGTGGTCGTGGTCTTGGTGGTGAACAGCCCTGGCGCGCCAGTCGCTGCGTTGGCGACAGTGATGCGCGTGTTGCTCAGCGGCTGGCCGCTGGGGTCGGTCACATGGCCGACGAGCAGCAGCGTGGTCGGGCTGACGGTGGCGCTCTGCTCGACGAAGCTGGTGCCGCCGATGCTGGGAATGCTGTCGATGTGCGCCGGAATGTCGAGCTGGCCCCAGCCGCCGCTGAAGCGATAGTTTACGTCGAACGGCGCGCTGTTGGGCACGTAGGCGTCGCACGTGTAGCTGCCATCAGCCTGGATGCTGATCTCGCAGTACCACGCGCTGGTCAGGTCTGGCGCGGTGATTGTGAGCCGGCCAGGGACAGGCATGCCGGGCACGAGCGCGCTCGTCAGGCTGCCGCTGAAGCGGATGCGCCGTAGCTCGAAGAGCCAGCTGTCCATGCGCTGGTTCAGCTGGTTGGGCTGAATAACCAGCCCGGTGACTTGGTAGCTCTTGCTGATGCCATCTTTGCTGATCTGGACGTTCAGGCGCGGGCTGGTAAACGTCGCAGGCAGCAGCAGGTAGACGGCGTACGTGCCGTCTGCGGCGAGCTGAACGCTGCGCGGCCCAACGCGAGCAGCATCCTGCTCCATGCTCAGGATGACGCTTGCGTTGCTCAGCGGTGCGCCGCCGGGCTGCTCCACGCGGCCTTGCAGCAGGATCGTCGTGGCGTTGATGTTGAAGTCAACGTCGATGCTGCGCGTGGCACCTGGGTCCGGCAGATCGCTGATCTGCAGATGGCGCTGCTGGCGGCCCCAGTCGCCGCTGACCTCGACCACGATGTCCAGCGGCTCGGCGCTGTAGAGGTCGATCGTGCAAGGTGCGCTGCCGGTTGCGCCGGAGCACCACTGCTGGCCCGTGGTGCTGCGCACGGTGTAGGTGCCGCGCGGCTGCGCCTCGGGGACGTTGGGCACCAGCAGGTTGCGCAGATTGATGTTGAGGGTGAGTCGGCGCGGCTGCGGCGGCTCTGGCAGCGTCCAGTCCGCCACGCTGATGGCTGTGAGCTGGCCGGGCAGCGCGGTGTAGCTCACCATGCGCTGCTGTTCAGCGGGCGTGAATACTTTCAGCGTCAGCTGGCCGTCGGTCGGCGCGTTGATCTGCTCCAGCACCAGCGTGGTGGTGTAGAGGCCGTCGCCAAGGCTGAGGCGCTGCGCGACCACGCCGCTGCCGCTGGCGCTAACTGCTGCGTTGACTGGCGCGCCAGTGTGATCGAGCAGCCGTCCGTGCAGCTCAAGCATTGTCGGACGAATTGACAGGTTGACGGTGTAGGTCAGCTTTTCGCCAGCCGCTGGCAGCTGCGCGGCGTCGATGGTGCGCTGCACGCTGGTGCTGCCCCAGCGGCCGCTCAGCGTGTAGTTCACGGTGAAGCTGTCGGTGGTATCGGTTGTGAGCACGCACTGGTAGGTGGCTCCCGCACTGGTGCGGCAGATCAGCCCCAGCTGCGGCGAGGTGATCTCAATCTGGCTGCTCGGCAGCAGCTGCGCATCGACCACGTTCGTGATCTGGCCGCTGAACACGATGGTGCGTGTTGCCAGCGTCAGGTCCTGCTCAAGTGTGGTTGTGCGGCTGTTCTGCGGCAGGTTGAATGTGGCCTGCGCGCTGCCGGTGTTGCCGTTGCTCTCGATGCGGTAGGCGATCTGGCCGCTGGTCACGTTCTCGCCCAGCACAATCGTGTCGCTGTACACGCCGTGGTCATCGGCAGTGACGCTGTGGGCCACCCCGCTGCCTGGCACGGCATCATAGCTTTGGATGCTGACCCTGGCCCGCGGGATAACCGAGCCATCTGGGCGCTTGACGGTGCCGTGCAGGTACACCAGCGCTGGCGCGACGGCAAAATTAAGCGTGTGCGTGAGCGCACCAGCTGGGATCAGCTCGGCGGGCACTTCTTGCTGGCCCCACACGCCGCTGAGCCGATAGCTCAGCACGCGATCACCAGTTACCGTGTTGATCGTCTCACAGCGGTAGCTGCCGTCGTCGAGGCTGCTGCGGCAGATCTCCTCGTTGCGCAGCGCATCGAAGATGAGCAGCGTGCCGCCGAGCGTGATCGCTGGGTCGGTGGTGTTGGTGATGCTGCCGCTCAGCGTCAGCTTGCGCCCGGTCGTAAACTGGAAGTCTTCGGCGTGATGGTTGAGCATGTTCAAGCCAACCGGCACGCTCACCTGGCGCTCGACCACGCTGCCGCCGAGGCTGACGCGGTAGCGCAGGGTCGCGGTGGTCACGCCGCTGCGCACCACGCCGTACACGCGATACCCATCGCCTGCGCTGCCGACCTTGACGGCCTGCACGAGGTCAGGGCTTTCGATGCTCACAAGCGCGCCGCTGAGCGGGCTGCCGTCCTGGTCCTGCACGCTGCCTGCGAAGATCAGCGTGGTGGGGTTGACGCTAAGGTTTTGCCTGATCTCTTTGATCTCACCTGGCGCTGGCAGGCTGGTGACGCTTGTGCTCATGCTGCTGCTGCCCCACGCGCCGCTCAACGTGTACTGCACGTCGAAGGTCTGGCTGCCGTTCACCAGCACATCGCAGGTGTACTGGCTGGACTGGAGCGTCTGGAGGTCATCAGCGATGCACAGCTGGCCCAGCGTCGGCGAGCTGATCTGCACGCGGGTATTCTTCAGCGGCTGGTTGCTCAGCGCATTGCTGATCTGTCCACTGAAGCGGAAGATCATGCCGCTGATCACGACGTTGCGCTGCTGCTCGACAAGCTCGTTCGGCCGAATCTGCGCCGCAAAGCTCTGGGTGGTCAGCGTTTGACCAACCGCCGCCTGCAAGATCAGGGTTTGGGTGGTCGGTAGCGCCGGCGTGTTGAGATAGACCAGCAGGTCGTAGAAGCCGGCGTCATTGGTGGTTGCTGCGGCGGCCTGCTGCACGCTGGTGCCAACGACGCTCACGCGCACGTTGCTGATCGGGCTACCGCTGGGCGTGGTCGCATAGCCCGAGACGCGCAGCGCCGTGGGCGTGATCATGAAGCTCGCCTGGGCCTCGACCTGGTCTTGTCCAGCGGTGACATCAATGCTCGTCACCTGGCTCTGCTGGCCCCAGAAGCCGCTGGCGGTCCACGTCGCCGTGAATGGCGCTGTGACGCTGAGCTGGGCGCTACACGTAAACTGGCCGTCGCTGCCAACGATGGTGCGACACTCGGTCGGCAGCGCTGGGCTGCTGATGCGCACGACGCTGCCGCTCATGGCTGTGCCGTAGCTGCTCATCACCGTGCCGCGGAAGGTCACTTGGCGCAGGTTGTAGGTCAGATCATGGTCGATCTGGTTGAGCTGGCCTGGCGTGATCGTCGCCGCGATCACGTCGCTCACGCTGTTCTGCCGATAGGTCACACGGTACTGGAGGCTGCGCATGCTTGTGCCGAGCGGCAGCGCCAGCCATAGCTGATAGCTGCCGTCGCTGGCGGTTTTGCCCTCGACAGCTGCGCCGTCGCTCTCGATGCGCACTGTTGCGCCAGCCACCGCCGTGTTGTTGGCGCTGCGCACGCGGCCGCGCAGCTGGAGCGTCGTTGGCTGCACAACGAAGTTGCGCACGAAGCTCTGGGTCATGCCCGTTGCTGGCGTGGCGTTGGACACCAGCTGGCTGCTGATGCTGCCCCAGATGCCGCTGAGCGTGTAGTGCAGATCAAGGCTCGCCTCGTTGGTCAGATCGACATCCTTGATGCAGCTGTAGCTGTTGTTCTGCACTTGGGTGCGGCACAGCTCGCCTAGCGCCGTCGATGTGATCACGAGCGTGCCGGTTAGGCTTAGCTGCGGCGCAAAGGCATTGAGCACGCTGCCGCTGAAGCTCAGGCGGCTGCCGCGCAGCTCAATGTCCTGCGTGCGCTGATTGCCGCCCGCCTCTAGGTCGCTGAACGTGGCAGGCAGGCTGGCCTTGGCCACGCCATAGCTCGTGTTGAACGTGCCGCTGATGCTGGTGCGGCTTGGGTCGATGTTGAGCGTCAGAGTGTACTGGCCGCTGGCGTTGGTGCTGGTCTTGACCAGGCTTGGCAGCGTGCTGGGGCTGTTCCAGCTCACCTCGGCCGCTGGCAGCGGGTTGCCCGCGCTGTCGCGCACCACACCGCTTACCTGGAGCAGCGCTGTCGCGACCTCGAGATTCTGCACCACGGCAACCGGCTGGCCTAGATGCGCGGTGCTCAGGTCAACGTTGATCGGCGCGCTAGTGAACCAGTCGCCAATGTGGATGCGTGCCTGGAAGGTTGGGTTGGTGCTTAGCGCCACATCGCAGCTGTAGAGGCCGGTGTCGTCGGTCTCGACCTCGCACACCTGCCAGCCGGTCACGGCGCTCAGCGGCTCGATGCGCACGGGCACGTGGGCCACGCCCTGCTCGGTGTGCTGCGCATAGCTGACGCGGCCGCTGAAGTGCACGCTGCTGCCGCTCATCTCCAGCGTCGGCGTGATCACATTGAGGCTGTGCTCGCTCAGCGTCGGCAGCGTCTGCACCACCGTGCGCGCGATGCCCTGTGCCCGCGGGTTGGTGCTCCAAGAGGGCACGTAGTACAGCTCATAGCGGTTGTCGCCGCTGAGCACGCCGTCGTCGAACATCTGATAGGCCGTGAATGCGCCATCGCCGCCCGCCTCGGCATAGCCGCTGCTGAAGCCAGCCGCCGCCGGGCCGCTGAAGCGCACCTGGGCGTTGACCAGCGGAGCGCTGCTGGCATCTTGCACATGGCCGTTGATCTGAATCGTGGTTGGCTCAACCTCTAGGTCGGCGGTCTGCTCAAGCGTGCCGCCCATCAGCGGCAGCGCGCTGAATGTGCGCGTGTCGCTGGCGCTGCCGCGACCGCTGACGCTGATCTCCACCGTCGGCACGACGCCCAGCGATGGGATCGCACAGCGGTAGGCACCCTCACGATCGGTGTAGGTCACGCAGTCGGGCTGGTTGGGCACGCTGAGCGTCACCTTTGCGCCGGGCACCGGCAGACCTGGCACCAGCGCGTTGTGCACATGGCCGCCGACGACGAACCAGCACAGGCCCGTCTGGAGAATCTCCAGCGGATCGCGGCCAGTCAGCAGCTCCAGCGCGGTGTTGCGCACGACAATCGGGTCGATGTTGCTCTCGTCGCAGGCGACCTGCAGCAGGATCTGCGCGTCGTCTAGGTAGGGCGCAAGCTCCTGTAGGCTCGGCGGCTCGCCAAGCTGATCCTGGTTGAAGGTCTCTGGGCCTTGGCCCTCCTCGTAGGTGAACAGCGACTGCTCGCGCTCGGTGATGCGCCAGGCATCGGCCATGTCGAAGGTGTCGATGGCCGGCGTGCCGTCAGGATGCACCAGGTCGTTGGTGCTGTCGCCGTCAGGCGTGCCGAGCATGCCGTGCAGCATGCCGTCAGGGGCCACATCAACGCTGATCTCAAGGAAGGCGTTGAGCACGTTGTGCACGGCAACCACGCTGCCAGCGTAGCTTAGCTGCGCCTGATGATCGGGCGTAATCGTTAGATCAACCGCGCCGTAGCGGTGCAGGCCCGGCTCCAGCAGCGTGGGCTGGCCGTTGATGCGCAGCGTGTAGCTGAAGGCCGCGAGCGAAATCTGCGGCATGAACTCGAAGGTGGTGCCGTCGGCGCGCACGGCCAGCGCCGTGATCCACGAGGTCCACGGGAACAGCTCAAAGTTGCCGATGCGGTTGACCCGCTGCTGGCGCGCCTGGATCTGCAGGCCCGCGTCGCCGCTCTTGGGCGTGAGATAGACGAACTCGCCTAGGGCGAAGTTGTCGTACTGGTAGCCGTCTGGTGTGTTCAGGTGCGGGTCGCCGCCTGAGCGCCGGATGCGCCGACCACAGTTCTCGTTGGATTTTGGCTCGGCGCTGTAGATCGTCCATTCGTCAGGCGCGCCCTCTTCGCGCAGTATCTCCGCGCCAGTGACCGCGTTCTTGTAGACATGGTCGGTGCGGCTGCGGCTCTCGTGCAGGATAAAGCAGTCGTTCTCGCGGGTGCGGTTGTCAATAACCTTCACATCCTCACAGTTGACCCACTGCACGTAGACGGTCTCTTCTTTGGTTGCGCTCTCGATCTCGCCGTCGGCGTTGCGGTAGCGCACCTTGGCCGTGATCTGAATCTCCAGCGGCTGGTCAAGCGCGAGCGCCGCGTCCTTGTTGATTTGGAAGAACAAGGTCGTGGCGAGGTTGGTAGCCGTGCCCGCGCCGCTCTGCGTAGCGGTTTCAACCAGGCCGTTGTACTCGGCCGTTACCTCAAGGTCCTCGATACCAGTGCTATTGTTGGCCATTGCGCGGCTGTTGATGCTCACAGCCGTCTCGCCACGATTGAGACAGGCGAAGTAGGTGCCCGACGCGGTGCGCTTGGCCGTCACGGCGGTGTTGAGCGTCAGATCATCGCCGGAGCAATCTTTCCAGCGCAGCTTGATCGGGAAGGTCGTCACGCGCTCGCGCTCGGCCTGATCTCCGCTCGCTGGCGAGTGGGCGCGCGCGGTCAGCGTGTACTCGGCCACGCTGTCATCCTGCTCTGGCTGGAAGATCAGCGTGCCGTCGAAGCGTATATCTGGGCCTGGTGGCTGGTTGGCTTTCTCCTGTGATCCGATTACCACCGAGCCGTCGCTTTTCACCACGCTTAGCTTGAGCGAGTCGATGCGGCCCCAGTCGTCGTGGGCGCTCAGGTGATAGGGGATTTTGTATGGCTGCGGCGTGCTGCTCACCCCATCGCGGCAGATGTCGATCGTCTGCGCCTTCAGCGTGTTGACATCCGGCGTCGTGGTCAGGTTGAGATTAAACTCTTTACAGCTAACCTCGGTAGAGCCAACAAAGTTCGGCGTGCCCATCATCAGCGCTGTTGGGAAGAACGAAATATTGTTGGGCATGCGGTTGAAGACAACGAAGTCCAGCCGCGCTTTATTGTTCGGCTCGGCCTCGGCTCGATCACAGAACTCCTGGGTGATCGGCAAAATGGCCCGCAGTGTGTTATCGCTGCGCCGCTCAAGCTGGGCAATTGAGCTGCCCTTAAAGAAGATCTGGCCCTCGTCAGTGACGTCGTTCGGCACCTGCACCTGCGGTGTAACCGTGATCGTTAGCGGCTGGCCTGGCTTTAGCCCGGCGCTGCTGTCAACATTGATCGTTGCTCCGCTCAGCGGCAGATAGAACGCCTTGATCAGAATGCTTGCGCCAAAGTCGAACAGCTTGATATCGGCGGCGCTGGCGTAGATCTTGAATTTCTCTAGCGCTTTGATCATGCCGGTGATGCCAAACTCGCCGGTGGCGATCCAGTTGAGGTTGGAGCTTGGCGCAAAGCCGCCTTGCTCGGCCACCACAAACGCTGGCGTGCCCCACTCGGTCTTGAGCTGCGGGCCGGTCTTGAATGACAGCACCTTGAGGTTGAGCTTCTCTTTGATCGCATCAATGCGCGAGCGCAGGCCCGGCACATACGAGAGAATGTCGAAGAGGCGCTTGCCGAGCTGGAACTCGGCATCGGCCACCAGCACGGCCTGCACGCTGAACTCTATCTTGGCGTTGGTCGGGCTAAGCTCATCGTAGGTCAACGTGTTTGACGTTGGCTTCGCGCTGCCATCTTTCTTGACATTTTTGAGCCACTGACCCTGGCCGTGGAAGCCATCTGGGTCGCGGTACTCGTAGCCACCCTCGGCCAGCGCCTCAAAGTGGATGTTGTAGCCAGTGGCCCAGGTCAGCAGACCTTGGATCTTAATCGCCGCCTCGATCTTCGGCGTGAACTCGATCTGCGGTCCAATCAGCATGTCGATTAAGTCGATGATGCCTCCACCTGGCGGCAGTCCGACTGTAAAGGATTTCATGATATTACACGCCACCGATACCTGCACACCTGGCTGCAGCTTGACGCCGAGGTCGATGTCACCGGTAAGGCCCGCGCCAACCATGATTTTGAACCACGAGAGGAATGAGGAGCCGTCGTCTCGCTCGCCGATAACCAGGTCGGCGCGGATTGGCGGTACAAAGTTTAGGCTGGTTGCAAGCTTGCCCTCCAGTCCCAAGAAGCCTGCGCCAACTTCACATGGCCCATCAGCAAATAGCCCCGGCGGGGCTGGCTCGCGATTCTGCACTAGCCCGTTGCTCACGCTCACTGGCTCGGTGCTGATGAACTGCTCTGGGCGCAGCAGCCCACTCTCGATCATGGCAATGCTATCGAAGCTGAACGCCAGCGCGCTAAAGATGTCGTCGAAGCTGGTCTGCTCAACTTTAAGCAGTACATAGCCCTCGCGCTCGGCAACAATCTGTGTCACCTTGCCCATCACTGGCGCGCTTTCATCGGCCACAATCAGCTGGCCGACTGCCGGAGCTACGCCCTGCAGTACCACCGGATAGCTCAAATCTGGCCCGCGTAGCACGCCGTCGCTCTCATCTGGCAGCGTTACGTCGTAGACATCAACCACTTCGTCGCCAGTAAAGGCCCCGACGATGGTGTTCCCTTGATCGTCGATTGGGAAGCTGTTGTCACGGTTAGGGATTGGGTTGCCCACAGGGTAGACGATCTGCGCGTTGTGCAGCACCTGCACCTCGGGCTTGATCGTCGCGACTGTCACCATCACCAGCGCCGAGTAGACGTTGGCGTCGCTGCGGCTGCGCACAATTACTGGAATCGTGCCGAGATCGACCTGGCTGGTGATCACGGCGCTCGCTCCGTCGGCGCTCGGCGCAATGCTCACGCTTAGCGGCTCGGTTGTGACCCACTCAAGGTCGAGCGTAGCTGGGTCAACCTCGTTGCCTAGCGCATCGTAGGCTTTGGCGCTGAATGTGTGGCTCTGCCCTGCGCCGCCCAGCGTGATGCCGCCAGGCGTCACATGAATGCGCGTCGGCTTGGGCGAGAGCAGCACAATGCCGCTGTCGCTGCCGCCGCGGCCATCGCTGACGCTGTACTCAACCTGCTGTGAGTCGGTCAGCGGCGTTGTTGGTGTGTACCACAGCGTGCTGCCTGCAAGCACCGTTGTGCCGGTGGTTGGCTGCGTTAGCAGCGTGTAGGTCAGCGGGTCTAGGTCGGCATCGCTGGCCAGCGTGCCAAGGTCGAGCTGCATGGTGTTGGTGGCGATGACCGTCACCACTGTGTCGTTGGCAACTGGCGCATGGTTGAGCGGCCCACCCTGCACGTTTAGCTCCACCCGCGCCGCTGTGTTGGCTAGTCCGTCGCTGAGCGTGTAGCGCAGGTCGTCGCTGCCGGTGAAGCTGGCGGTTGGAGTATAAAACAGCGTCGAGCTGATGATCGCCGCCGTGCCATGCTGCGGCTCAAGCGCCAGCGTCCATGTCAGCGTGTTGCTGTCTGGATCGGCGCTGAACGGCGCTAGCTCGATTTGCACGGCGGTGTCGGCCGGCACGTCCGCTCGGCATGAGCGGGCTAGTGGCGGCTGGTTGGGGCCACCGCTGCTGCTGCCCTGTTTGAGCATCAGCGGCAGATACAGCTCGAAGCGCTCTAGCAGCGTACACGCTATCGGCAGCGCTGGAGCGCTGGTGGCACTCACGCTGGCGGCTGGCGCAGGTGTGGCTGCCTGCTCAGCGGCAACTGGCGCGGTTGGGCTGCTCTGGCCCACTGGCTCGGCCGCGCTCACGCTTGTGGCTGGCAACAGTGGGGCGGCCAGTGTTGTGATCAGTACAAGCAGAGTCAGTGCTTTATGAATAAACGGCATGGTCGGGTGCCTCATGCTCAACCCTTTCTAAAAACGACGTTGTTGCGTAGTAGAACGAGCATTTATTAAAATCTACGGCGGCCCATCTGCCCATAGGCGAATTGATACAAAAAACCATACAAAAAATAAACCGCTTTATAACATGTTGCGTTATGGCCGCTTAAACAGCGCGGGTGCAAGCCTGAAGCCTGCACCCGCGCTGGGTTTAGTGTTTAGGGTTTGATCGCTCGCGCGTTAGTTAATCGTCGTAGTCGTCCTGCTCTTCATCATAGTCATCGTAGTCGTCGGCATAGTCGGCGTCAGCGGTGGTGGAGGGCCTGATCTGCATGCGCTGCGTATCAAGATAGCTCTGCAGGATGAGCACGGCGGCGAGCTGGTCGATATGCTCGCGGCGCTTGTTGCGGCGCACGCCCATGGCCTCCAGCGAGCGATCAGCGGCAACGCTGGTCAGGCGTTCGTCCTGCAGATGCACTGGCACGCTGACGCTCTTCTTTAGCTCGGCGACAAACCTGTGGATGACTTCAGCCTGCGGGCCAACCTCGCCGCGCAGCGTCAGCGGCAGCCCGATCACCACCTGCGTCACCTGCTCGCGCTCGATCAGGCGCTGTATCTGTTCGAGCGCCTGCTTGAGCGGCTTGGCGTTGAGCGTCGGCTGGCCGCTGGCGATGATGCGATCTGGATCGCTGAGCGCTACGCCGATGCGCCGCTCGCCGACATCCAGTGCCAGCACGCGGCCGGGGGTCGTTGTACTCACTGCTGCACCTCGATCTTGATCTGGCTGGGATCAGCTGGCAGCTGCTCAATCTGTGGCAGCTGATAGCCGCCGATCACGCCCTGGTTCACCAGCTGCGCTAAGATCGCTTGCGCCTCGTTGAGCGGCTTGCCGGCCAGCTGGCTGGCGATCTGCTGGCGCGTGGCTTGTGGCACGCGCTCTGTGGCATCCTTCGGCCCAACCGCCACATCGGCCAGCAGCAGGTTGGTGCCTGGGTCGGTCACGAGCGTCAGCGTGCGGCTCACAATCGCCACCGTTTCGGGATTCACCGACTGGAGCTTGAGCGCGTTGGGCAGCGCCCGCTCGAGCTGCTGGTTTAGGGGCGCATCAGCGGGCACGGCCAGCCCGCGGAAGCTGGCGGTGATGGTGAGCTGGAACTGGTCGGGCGCGCCCTCGACAGGCTGCGTCTCTAGGCTGTAGAGGCTAGGGTTGTTGGCCAGCGTCTCCAGGTCAGGCGCGAGCGCTACGTCGCCAACCAGTAGCTCATTGGGACCAAGCTGGGTTTGCAGCTGAGTGATGGCCGAGTTTTGCAGCTGTGGCACTGCCTGGCTAAGCAGAGTGCGCACATCTTGATCGGTTGGGATGCGCTCCTCGCGCACGGTGCCGCCGCTGATCTCGCCGGCGTTGACGCCAAACATGGCGCTCTCGTAGCCCACGATGGTCCAGGTGGCCTCGTTCGGCCGTGGCGGCAGGTTGTACAGCTCGCCGCCAGCGCTGGCCACAACTGGCACCTCGGCGCTGCCGTTGGACGTGCCAGCGAACGACACCGAGGCCGCAGGCACGGTCACATCCTGGGTGGTGACAAAGTTCAGCTGATCGCCGGTGTTTGGATTGGTGGTCAACAAGGTTGAGCCAGCCGGCAGTGTGTAGGGCTGGGCGTTGCTGTTGTAGATCTGCACCGCGCCACGCGCCGCCTGATCCGGCACCTGCGTTGTTTGTGTGACCGTGCCCTGGATGGAGATCGTCACCGGTGCCTCGATCACATGGCCCTGGATGGCCGCCGAGGTCGGATCGGTCACTGGCTCGGCCTGGTAGTTGATCGGCAGGTTGTCGTACAGCTGCGCGCTGGCCGCCGGCGCGGTGATCTGCACGGTTACGGCTTTGCTGGGCCAGATAAACCAGATCAGCGCCGCAATGGCGAGAACCGCGAGCGCGATAAACAGCCAGCGCAGTGCGCCAGCGCTTGAGCTGCGCCCGCCGGTCTTGCCCTCGCCACGGGACTTTGACTTGGCAGAGCTTTTCGACTTCGAGCGCCCGCGCGGATTTTGACGATCTAGGTCCTCGCTGGTCAGCTCGATGTCCTCTGGGCGAATGCGCCGCCGCGGCGCTGGGGTGCTGCCGCTGCTCTCGCCGTTGAGCGTATCGGAGAAGTCGTTGAAGGCGGCAAACATATCGTCGTCGCTCATGCCCCGTGTGCGCTCGTGCTGGCGCAGGGCCTCCTCGCCGCCGCTGGTCGCCACCGACAGGCTGTCCAGCGCTGAGGCCCAGGGGTCTTCGTCCTCGCTGATCCAGTCGCTGGCGTTTGGCTCGGCTGGACGGTCGGGAATGGGCGTGCTTGGCGTAACTGGCACATCGGCCAGCGAGCGCAAGAACTCTTCTTCCGGGCTAGCTGGCGGGCTAGCTGGCGGGCTGGCTGGCGGGCTGGCTGGCGGAGGAGACGCAGCCGCAGATGCAGGTGCGCTGCTGGTGAGGCCCAGCGCCGCTGGATCGACCGGCACGACGTTGATCTGGCATGTCTGCGCAGCCTTGATGATCTTGTCGTCGGCGGTGTAGAACGTCACCTCAAGGCTCTCACGATTGGCCATCTCGCGCAGCTTATCGCAAGCCTTGCGGCTTTGCAGGGCCGGAACAGTCTCGGGCATAAGAAGATCTACGTGTGCTGTTCCGGCTTGGCGCACCTGCTTAATAATGTCGTCCACTGATGCTTGTGGTTCAACTGTCACCAGCGTTGTTTTTTCTGCCATGCGTCTGCGTCTCCTTCGGACAGCGCGGGGTGCCCGCGCCAGCGGTCTTAGCTATCCAGCAGTTCTGTTACGCGGCTAAGGGCCTGGTCAAGCCCGCTTGCGTCGCGCCCGCCGGCTTGGGCAAAGTCCGGTCGGCCGCCGCCGCCGCCGCCGATCAGCGTTGCCAGCGACTTCACCAGCTTGCCGGCGTGGCGTCCGGCCTTGATCTGATCCGGTGTGAGCGCGACAAGCAGCAGCGGCTTCTCGTCGATGACGGTGCCAAGCACCACAATCCCAGCACCGATGCGGTCGCGCAGCTGCTCGCTGAGCTGGCGGAAGGCGTCAGCATCGGGGGCCTCGACGCGCGCGGTGATGATGGTGGTGCCCTTGTGCTCGATCTTTTGCTGCACAAGCTGGTCGACCAGCCCGGCGGCGATCTGGCTGCGCAGCCGGTCGATCTCCTGCTTGCGCTGCTTCAGCTCAGCCAGCAGCGCATCGACGCGCTCAACGATTTGGGCGGGCTGCGCCGCAAGCTTGTCGGCGATGGTGTCCAGCGTGCTGGTCTGGTTGGCGACCCACTCAATGGCCCCATGGCCAGTCAGCGCCTCGATGCGGCGCACACCAGCGGCGACTGAGCCTTCGCTGACGATGCGGAAGAAGCCGATCTCGCCGGTGCGCTGCACGTGCGTGCCGCCGCACAGCTCGCGCGAGCACACGCCCGTCTGCGCGTGCACGTGGACATCGCCCAGCTCCGCTGCAGCGCTTGTGTTGCCACAGCCAATCGTGATCACGCGCACGACATCGCCGTACTTCTCGCCAAACAGCGCCATTGCGCCGAGGTTGATCGCCTCTGGGTAGGTCATCTCGGCGGCGGACACCTGGGTGTCGGCCAGAATCCAGCTGTTGACGCTCTGCTCAATCGTGTGCAGCTGCTCGGCGCTAACTGGGCGCTGGTTGGTAAAGTCGAAGCGCAGCCGATCTGGCGCGACCAGCGAGCCAGCCTGCTCGGCGTGCTCGCCAAGCACATCGCGCAGCGCCCGGTGCAGCAGGTGCGTTGCGGTGTGGTTGCGCAGAATAGCGCGCCGCCGCTCAGCGTCGACCACCACCTCAACCTGATCGCGCAGGCTCACCGCGCCCTCGACAACTTCGCCAAAGTGGATGAACAGCCCTGGCAGCGGCTTCTGCACGTCGGTGATCTTGATCACGCCGTTTGGCCCGCGCAGTGTGCCGGTATCGCCAACTTGGCCGCCGCTCTCGGCATAGCAGGGTGTGCGATCAAGCACAAGCTGCACCTGCTGGCCGCGCTGCACCGTGCCTAGCTCCTCGTTGTCCACCTCCAGCGCAAGCACATGCGCCCACGTTTGCAGCTCGTGGTAGCCCACAAAGGCGGTTGCGGGCAGATCGCGCTCGGCCCAGCGCTCGGCGGCAGCGCCTTTCTTAAACTGGGCGGCGTCGCGGCCACGGGCGCGCTGGGCCTCAAGCTCGCGCTCGTACTCGGCCTCGTCGACCACCAGGCCGCGCTCGGCCAAAATCTTAGCCGTCAGATCAAGCGGGAAGCCGTAGGTATCGTAGAGCTTGAAGGCCTCCGCGCCGCTGAAGACGGTGCCGTTGGCGCTGCCGGGCGTGGAGAGCATGGCCTCTAGCTGCTTGAGGCCGCTGGCGAGCGTCTTCGAGAAGCGCTCCTCCTCGGCGGTGACGACCTCGGCGATGTAGTCGGCCTTGGCGCTCAGCTCGGGGTAGGCGGCGCTCATGGTGTTGATGACCGTTGTGACCGTCTCGGCCAGGAATGGCTGGTTGAAGCCGATGGTCTGGCCGAAGTAGGCGGCGCGGCGGATCAGGCGGCGCAGCACGTAGGAGCGGCCTTCGTTGCCTGGGCGCAGACCGTCGGCGATCATAAAGGCCACCGCGCGGCTGTGGTCGGCAACCACGTGATACGCGGCCGCATGGGCGGCGTAGTGGTCGGCGTTGGCACCAAGCAGCTCCATCGTGGTGTGGATGATCGGCGTGA
Source organism: Herpetosiphonaceae bacterium (assembly GCA_013538855.1). GTDB lineage: Bacteria > Chloroflexota > Chloroflexia > Chloroflexales > Herpetosiphonaceae > OHK22. Next base: position 92,848 of record JABXJS010000279.1, on the reverse strand, counting down.
AGGCGTCGGTGGCGTAGTTGTTACGCACACCCTGCACCACCGCAGCCAAGCGCTCTAGGCTCATGCCGGTGTCGATCGACGGCTTGGGCAGCGGCGTGAGCGTGCCGTCCTCATCACGGTTGTACTGCATAAACACCAAGTTCCAGATCTCCATGTAGTTGTCGTCGTCGGAGTTGACGCCGGCAGGAGTCTGGGACTCAGGCTGATCGCCTTGGTAGTAGTGGATCTCCGAGCAGGGGCCGCGCGGGCCGGTATCGCCAGCCGCCCACAGGTTATCTTTTGGCCCGAAGCGCAGAATGCGCTCCTTGGGCACGCCGACCTGCTGCCAGTAGTCCTCGGCCTCTTCATCGGCGGGAATCTGCTCGTCGCCCTCGTAGATTGTTACCCACAGCCGCTGCGGGTCGAGCTTGAGCTGGCCGACGAGGAAATCCCAGGCGAACTGGATCGCTTCGCGCTTGAAGTAGTCGCCAAACGAGAAGTTGCCTAGCATCTCGAAGAAGGTGTGATGGCGCGGCGACGGGCCAACATTCTCAAGATCATTCTGCTTGCCTGAGATGCGCAAGCATTTCTGTGAACTGGCGGCCCGGCTATACGGGCGCTGCTCGCGCCCAAGAAACACATCGTTGAACTGGACCATGCCGGCCACGGTGAACAACAATGTTGGGTTGTCAACGGGAATTAGCGAGCTGCTGGGCACGACTTGGTGCCCGCGCTCGGCAAAGAATTCAAGGAAACGCTGCCGTAGCTCTGAACTTTTCATGAGTACTCCTGTGAGCAAGAACGGGCGGTTTGGAGAAGTGCATTCCAAACGCGCCCGTATGATACCGCAAGCCTCTATGAGCGGCAAGCTCGGGGGTTAGAAGAATAAACGTTCACAGCTGTCGCTCGAACAGGCTGTAGTGCTCACTACCGGTCTGGGGCTGGATGCCCAGGCGCTCTGGCTGGTCGAGGGCTGCTTGGCCCGCCCAGACCGGTATAATCAAATGGTAGGCTGGATAGCTGGCGCGGATGTGGGCCAGCAGGCGCTGCTGCGCTGCCATGTCGCCAGCAAGCTGATGCACGCAGCCCTCGGTGTGCTCGTGGTCGACGCTGTAGATGGCCCATCCCTGCCCATCGGCAAGCGCCAGCAGCTCGTTGGCCGCTGCATGATGCGCAATGCGCTGCGGGGTAAGCCGCAGCATGGTCCAGTCATAGATGTAGCGTCCATGCTGAATGGACTGCAGCGTCGTATCGAGCTGGAGGTCAATCTGTGGCTGGCTGGCGAGCGCCGCAAGCGCCGGGGCTGTCTGTACATTGCAGATGGTGATCGTGCCCAGCTGTGTGTAGCCAAGCTGCTGGCCAAGATAGTGCATGCGCTGATTTTTGGTCTCGGTCATGTAGCCGATGCTTTGCGCGCCGCGCTCGCTGGCCCACTGCTGCGCCATGGCGATCAGCGCACGCCCAATGCCCTGACCTTGCAGCTGTGGATGAATGCGCAGCCCGCCGAACCATGCCTCTGCTGGAGTTAGCATGCGCAGGCGCAGCAGGGCGACCGGCTCGCTGAACTCTGGGTGTGTGCCGACAAACAAGTTGCCCTCGGCCACCCAGTCGGCCCAAACATCGCCGATATAGTCCTCTTCGCCGTCCCACAGACGGTTGCACCACGCCATGAGCGGGTCGCGATCACCGAGCGTGGCCGGGCGGAGCTGGAGCGGCAGGCTACTCTTCGTCATCGTCATAGGCGTGCAAATCATCGAACTCTATATCGTCCCAGTCGGTATCTTCGAGATCATCATCGATGTCGTCAAGATCGAAGCCAAAGCCAGCAAAGCCTGAGTCCTGCTCCAGTTGCCCGATCAGCGTGGTCAGGGCGCGCTGAAGATTCGTGTTGGTGTCGCCGACGAACAGCGACTTATCGTTGGGATTGAGGGAGCTTTGCTGATCCTCGCTCAGCGGTGCATTGCTCAGCAGCACGGTGGGCAGCGTGGCGATCATCTTGCCAAACATGCCCAGGCAGCGCTCTAGCTCGCGCTCGGTCTGCATGGTGCTGTCCATATCGTTGGCATCGAGCAGCAGCACCACACCATCGACGTTGCCCAGCAGGTGCTGGCGATCAACAGCGCTGCTGTTGGCGGTGCGCAGAGCGTGGATGGAGTAGAGCGGCTTGATATCGTTAAGGGTTGTTGTCGCAGGCTTGTAGCGCGCAACCAGCGTCGCCTCGCCTGCAACTGGCGTATCCCAACTGTTTTCGGTGTGCTTCGACGGCAGGCTGGCGAGCAGCTGGCGTGTGAGGGCTAGGCCAGTGTCGCTTGGCGGCGCAAACAGCACAATTTTGCATAGCCACTGATTGGTCTCAGGGTCAAGTCGTGACATAAAGCCTCCATTCACAAACGCACTCGCGCTTGATTATACCATTGCCGATAGCAGGCTTGGGAATGGCCTAATAGTCGCCTTGCGCTCTAGGAGCTAGCAGCGCGGCGCTCGTGCTACGGCTGCGCTGCCAGCGCTGTGCGCAGCACTGTTTCGTCTGGACTGTAGAGCAGCGTGTACTCGCTGCCGCTGCCCTTGATTCCAATCAGCATGTCAGCGCGGCGATAGATGTTGCCGTATGGCTCCAGCGCGCTCTGGTAGGCGCTGAGAAACTCATCGCCATCGGCGGGCGTGTCCCAGCGCAGCGTCATCTGCAGCAGCGGGCTGGTGCCGCTCTCCTGCTTGTAGAGCGCATAGCGAATGCCAGCGATGCCTGCGGCAGCAGAGTTGATGTCGCCGCTGGCCTGGGCCTCTTGCAGCAGCAGACGCAGGTCGAACTCGCCGAGCGTGTCGGTGGTGACGCTGGTCCATCCAGCGCCCATTGCACTCGCTAGATCGAAGCGCTCGGGCAAAACCGGGTTCTCGCGCTCTGGTGCGTAGTACTTCTCTGGATGCAAGATCTGCTCGGTGGATGTTGGCGGGTCGCGCAGCGCCTCGGTCACAGCGGACCAGCCGCCACGATCATAGAGCGCCTGCACAAACGCCGCGCCCTCCTGGTAGGGAAACAGCAGGCCGGCCCGGATCACCTCCGGCGCTGCGTCGAGCTGCGGCGAGCTATTTTCCTGTTTTTGTAGCTCTTGCAGCAGGGCCTGTAGCTCGGTGGGACTCATGCGATTGAGCAGATCCTGCTGGAGCCACTGCTGCATCAACAGGGTTGCGTCACCCTCGACCAGCGAGCGGAAGGCCAGCGAGCGATCACTATCAAACTGGCTGGCGTCGAGGCCAGCGTTAAGATCAATCACTTGGTCTTGCAGATTATGGTCGAACTCGTGGGCATAGGTGATCTGATCCACCGGCGGTAGGTCTTGACGCTCACCGATGAGGTAGAACGCCTTGGTCTCTGGGTCGTAGAAGCCGGCGATCTGCTCGGTCTGTAGTTCGACGAACAGCTGCTCAAGGTCAATATCTTTTGGCGCTAGGCCAAGCAGCCACAGTGTCAGGCCGCTGTTCGCGATCTCGTCTGGATTGTTCTCTTTTTCCATCTCGCTGACGATGTAGTTGCGCAGCTCGTCGCGGGTCATGAAGCGCCGCTCGACTGGCCGCGTCTCGGGCAGCCCGCGGATGGCGATCACCTCCTGCTCGATTTGGCGCATGGTCGCGACCACAGCGTCAGGCGGGGTGGAGCCGCCAACCTCGGGCGTGGCCTCTGGGGTCGCCTCAGGCGTGGCCTCCGCTGTCGCCTCAGGCGTGGCCTCTGGGGTCGCCTCCGGCGGTGTATTTTCGGAGGTGGGCTGGCCGCGCTGGGCCTCGCTGAGCTGGCTCTGTAAATCCTCGACCTGGTTTTGCAGCTGACGGTTTGTATCTTGAACTTGGTCAGCTTTGGTTATCTGCTCCTTGAGCGTATCAAACTCGGCGGTGGTGGTGGCGTTTTCGCTGCGGAGCGCGCTACGCTCCCACAGCAGCCAGCCGCTGGTGCCGAGGCTGACAATGAGCAGCACGGCCAGCACTGGCAGCACCAGCCGAAATCCTCGTTTTAAACGTTGCATAGTCGTTGATCCTTCTGCGCTATACGTTCGGTTATGTGGAGCATATCATGCTTTTGCGGAGAATTCAGGCTGGGGTTTGCTGCGCGCTAAAGTGCTCCAGCAAGGCGCGCTGCTGCGCACTGATGCTCGGCACGTGTGGCCAGTGGCGGCGCAGGAGCAGTGGCAGCTCGGCCAGCGTGTGGCCGCGGCTAAGCCAGTACAGCTGCACTACGGTGGCGCTGCGATCACCTGCCGCTGTGCAGTGCAGCAGCAGCGGGCGCTGCTCGTGCTGGCAGGCGGCGAGCATGCGCAGAATCTGCGCCGCCTGTGCGCTGGTCGGCGGCTGCTCGCGTGGCACTGGCACATGCAGCGGCAGCACATCGGCCCGCAGCAGGTCGGCATGCTTAATCTCTGCGAGCGCTAGCCAGCTGTGCTCGCGCAGCGTCAGCACCGCACGCAGTCCGAGCCGCCGCAGCATGCGCAGCTCGGTCTGGTCGGCGGGCGGCTGGCCGACGGCGAGCTGCTGTGGCTCGATCCAGATGAGCTGCATCGCTACTGCTCCGGCAGCCAGGCGAGCACCGTGTCGCTGGAGAGCGGCTGGCTTGCTGTGTTCGAGCCTAGCTCATAGACATAGGTGATGTTGGATGCGTAGTCTTCGTAGGTGACATAGCGATTATCTGGCGACCAGACGCCCCAGTCGAGGTACTCGTCGTCGGATTGTGGCGTGGCCACCTGCTGCTTGGCCTGCGTGGCGACGTTGGCCACAAACAGCGCGCCAGTATTGTAGTCGTTGAGCATGAGCCACTGGCCGTCAGGTGATGCGCCGTAGAAGGCCAGCTCGTCCAGCTCATAGACCAGCGTGGCCGCGCCGCCGTCGGGGCTGTAGCTGCACACACTGATCGCCTGGCGCGGCCCGCAGAAGTCGCTGACGGCGATCTCGCCGTTTGCCAGCCACCACGCATCGTAGAACGACCCGGCGGTTAGCTCGTGGTCATCGCTGCCATCGGGATGTGCGATGTGCAGGTGCTGCTGAAAGTCCGGATCATCGACTGTGTAGGCCAGCCAGCTGCTGTCTGGCGACCAGGCCAGAAAGTTCGTTGATACGCCGCCGCTGCTGGTTAGCTGCTTTAGCTCGCTCGTGGTTACATCAAGCACATAAACATTTTGCTCGGATACGTCGTCGGGGTCGGCATCGCTGACAACAAATGCGACATAGCGGCTATCTGATGACCAGTAGAGCCAGTAGGGCACGGCATCCTCAACGCTGGCGACTTGGCGCAGATTGCTGCCGTCACGGTCGCTGAGGTTCAGCACTGCGCCGTTGCGCTGTTGGTCCAGGCTCAGCACATGTGCGCCATCTGGCGACCAGACCGCCTCGCCGACGGTGAAGGCGTAGGTGTCGCTAAATGTAAATGTGTGTCCTAGCCCCTGGCCGCTGCTGGCCGCCTGGCTGTAGATTGTATCATCGCTGTAGCTTAGATAGACGATCTCGCCAGTTGCGCCGCTGATGCCCTCCTCGATGATGATCGCTGCGGTTGGCGCGATCGTGCTGGCGGCCGTCGGCGTGGCCTGCGCCACTGGCGGCGCGGTTGGCTGTAGCTGGCCCGATGGCGGCGTGACCTGTACAAAGGTTGGCTGGTTGGGCTTGGTGCCATTGATGATGGCGATCACCGCTGCAATAATCGCGGTGAGCAGAAAGATCAGCCCTAGCCCAATCAGCACAATCCCTGGCCCGCGCCGCTTGGCGGGCGCACCCGTGGCCGGGTACGGCTGTGCAGCGCCTGCTGGCGGCGCAAAGCCCGCTGGCTGGTAGGGCGGATAGCCGGCTGGCGGCGTGCCCGACCACTGCTGCGGCTGTGGCGGATAGCTTGGCGCTGGCCCACCGCCTGCTGGCGGCGGATAGCCTGCCGCCTGGTAGGGCGGGTAGCTCGGCGGCGGATTGCCCGGCTGCTGGTAGGGCGGGTAGCTCGGTGCTTGATCACCGGCGGAATCGCTGCCTGAAGTGCTTGGCGGACCAGCGAAGGGGGCCGCAGCACTGGCTGGCGCAGCGCTCGGCGGATTGCTGCCAAAGCCAAGCGGCTGCGAGGCGCGCACGCTGCGGCTGCTATCGGCGCTGCCAGGTGGTGCCGTTGGATAGGCTGGGGTGGGGTTTGCGTCAGCGGCTGGGAGGCGCGCTCCGCAGTTTGAACAAAATTGCGAGTCGTCGAGCACCTGTGACTGACAGATCGGGCATGTCCGCGCCATGGCTTGCTTCTCCTAGGTCTTACTATATCGCCGGAATCCTAGCCGATTCAGTGCCGAAGCGCAACCTGCTAGTTCGTGGTACACAGCCTGCCTGCACTTCGTGTATGATATGCGGCATATCCGCTGCTCCCATAGCTGCAAGGAGGCCTCTGTGCACTCAAACGACTGGTACAAAGATGCTCTTTTCTACGAATTGCATGTGCGCGCATTTCAAGATAGTAACGCCGATGGCAATGGCGACTTCAAGGGCCTAACTGAACGCCTTGACTATCTAGCGGAGCTTGGCGTCGACTGTATTTGGCTGCTGCCGTTCTTCAAGTCGCCTGGCCGCGATGATGGCTACGATGTGGCCGACTACTGTCAGGTCGATCCGGCCTTTGGCACGCTGGACGACTTTATTGCGTTTATCAACGCCGCCCACGAGCGCGGCATGAAGGTGATGACCGACCTCGTGGTCAACCACACCTCCGATCAGCACCCCTGGTTTCAGGAGTCGCGCAAGCCCGACTCGCCCATGCGCGATTGGTACGTCTGGAGCGACACCGACCAGAAGTATAGCGACGCGCGCATTATCTTTACCGATACAGAGCGCTCGAACTGGACCTGGGACCCCGAGGCTGGCGCGTACTACTGGCACCGCTTTTTCAGCCACCAGCCCGATCTCAACTACGATAACCCGGAGGTGCTGAAGGCCATTTTGAATGTGATGGCCTTCTGGCTTGATCTGGGCATCGATGGCTTCCGCGTCGATGCGGTGCCCTATCTGATCGAGCGCGAGGGCACCAACTGCGAGAATCTGCCCGAAACCCACGCCATCCTTAAGCAAATGCGCACCTTCGTCGATGAGCACTATCCCAACTGCGTGCTGCTGGCCGAGGCCAACCAGTGGCCCGATGATGTGCTGCCCTACTTCGGCAACGGCGATGAGTTCCACCTGGCCTTTAACTTCCCGGTCATGCCGCGCATCTTCATGGCCCTGCGCCAAGAGGACCACGGGCCGATCGTCGATATCATCAAGCGCACGCCTGACATCCCCGCTGGCTGTCAGTGGATGATCTTCCTGCGCAACCACGATGAGCTGACCCTTGAGATGGTCACCGACGAGGAGCGCGACTATATGTATCGCGAGTACGCCATGGACCCGCGTATGAAGATCAATGTTGGCATCCGCCGCCGCCTCGCGCCGCTGATGGACAACAGCCGCCGCCGTATCGAGCTGCTCAATAGTTTGCTGCTGACTCTGCCTGGCTCGCCGATTGTCTACTATGGCGATGAGATCGGCATGGGCGATAATATCTTCCTCGGTGATCGCAACGGTGTGCGCACGCCGATGCAGTGGAACAGCGACCGCAACGCTGGGTTCTCGCGTGCGCTTGCAGCGCAGCTCTATAGCCCGATTATTACCGATCCTGTCTATGGCTATCAGTCGGTGAACGTCGAGGCGCAGGAGATGATGCAGACGTCGCTGCTACACTGGATGCGCCGCATGATCAAGATTCGCAAGCGCTATCCGGTCTTTGGCCGCGGCGATATCACCTTCCTGTATCCGGCTAACCGCAAAATTCTGGCGTATATCCGCTCCTATGATAGCCAGATGGTGCTGGTGGTCAACAATCTGTCGCGCTTTGTGCAGCCGGTCGAGCTCGATCTGCACTGGCTCAATGGCTGGCGACCGGTGGAGATGATCGGCGAGACACCCTTCCCGCGCATTGGCGAGCTGCCCTACTTCCTGACGCTGTCTCCGCACGGCTTCTATTGGTTCCGGCTGGAGATGGAGTGATGACCACGCTCGAACAGCTCGCCAAGGTCGCTGCTCTCGGAGTGTTTTGTGATATTGATGGTACGCTCAGCCCGATCGCCCCGACGCCCGCTGCCGCGCGCATCGACCCAGCCTGCCAGGCGGTGTTGGCCGATCTCCAACCGCTGGTCCCGCTGCTGGCGGCCGTGTCTGGCTGCGCCCCCGCCGATGCGCAGCGCTTAGTCGGCCTTGAGGCGCTGATCTATGTTGGCAACCATGGGCTAGAGCGCTGGGTCGCTGGCACGGTCACGCCAGTGCCGGAGGTGCTGCCGTTTGTGCCAGCGGTTGCGGCGGTGCTGGCTGAGCTGGAGCAGCACCCGCTGCCCGACGGTGTGCTGATCGAAAATAAAGGTGTGACAGCCTCGGTGCACTACCGGCTCGCCGCCGACCCTGCCGCTGTGGCCGCGCAGCTTCAGGGCTGGCTGGAGCCGCTGTGTGCCGCCCAGGGCCTGCGCCTGCTGCCTGGCCGCATGATCATTGAGATTCGCCCACCGCTTGATCTCCATAAAGGCACGGCGATCCGCAGCCTGATCGAGGAGCGCGCGCTTGAGGCGGCGATCTTCCTCGGCGATGATGTCACTGATGTCGATGGCTTTCGGATGCTGCACACCCTGCGGGCTGGCGGCCTGACCAGCCTTGCCGTGGGCGTGCTCAGCGCTGAGACGCCTGCGGCGGTGCGCGCGCACAGCGATGTGACTGTGGCGGGCGTGGAGGGCGTGGCCGATTTCCTGCGCCAGCTGGTGGCGCTGCGAAAGGCGGTGTGAGATGTTTCGACGTCTGCACTTGCGCGCATCGCTGGATGAGCTGAAGTCGTCGCTGTGGTTCCGGCCAGCGGTGATTACGGTGCTGTCGGCGATCTTGGCGGTGGTGAGCCTCAGCCTCGATCAGCACTATCAGTTCAAGGGGCTGCCGTTTCTTAACCCTGGCGTGGACGATGCGCGCTCGATCCTGACATCGATCACCTCGTCGATGCTGACCGTGACATCGGTGACGTTTTCGATCATCATGGTGGCGCTGGTGCTCGGGTCGCAGCAGTTCTCACCGCGCATTCTGCGCAATTTTATGCGCGATACCGCCTCGCAGTATGTGATGGGCATCTTCATCGGCACGTATATGTTCAGCCTGCTGGTGCTTGGGCGCGTCACCGACACGAAAAATATTATTTTTGTGCCGACTGTCTCGCTGTTTATGAGCATTGTCCTTTCAACGCTCAGCATCGGCTCCTTTATTTTCTTTATTCACCACATCGCCGAGCGTATTCAGGCCAACAATATCATCTCGCATGTGGCCCACGAGACGATTGAGCTGATGCATGATCGCTTTCCGGAGACGCTCGGCCTAAGCTTCGACGACGAGGAGATCTCGCGGCGCTTGCCCGATGCGCCGGCTGGCGTGCTGGGCGCGCCCAAGGCTGGCTATGTCCAGGCTATCGATCCCCACCGCCTGCTCAAGCTGGCTATCGATCAAAACCTGGTCTTGAAGCTGGAGCGCTCCATCGGCGATTTTGTGCCGCATGGCAATCCGCTGCTGCGCTTCTGGCCCGAGCGCGCGCTGCCGCTGCTGGTGGTCGATGAGCTAGCCGACTGCTTTGAGATCGGCAATGAGCGCACGATGTTTGAAGATGTGCTGTTCGGCCTGCGCCAGCTGGTCGATATCGCCGTGAAGGCGCTCTCGCCAGCGGTCAACGATCCAACGACAGCAGGCAACTGTGTGGACTATCTTGGCAATGTGCTCGTCCACGCCGCGCGCCTGCCCGATCCGGCCACCTTCCGCTACGACTCCGAGCGGCAGCTGCGCGTGGTTGTTCAGGGCGTCACCTTCGCCGAGATGCTGGATATGGCGTTTAATCAGATTCGCCAGTACGCTGCCAATGACGTGGCCGTGACGCTGCGGCTGCTGACGCTGCTGGGCGAGATCGCCTTCGCCACCAACGCGGCCGATCGCCACGCTGTGATCTGGCGGCACGTGCGCATGATCACCCGCGCTGCCGATCACGGCATCCATGAGCCATGTGATCGTGCCGAGATTAACAAGCGCGTCTATCGCCTAGCCGAGCTGCTTGATCGCCCGCCAGGCCGCGCGCTGCTCACTGTCGACGAGGAGCTGCTGCGCGATTAGGCCATGACTATATGTTATAGTTAGGAGGAAAGTATGAGCTTCGATGTGGCGGCCCTGCGGGCATCCGAGTTTCCGATCACACAAGAGTACGTCTATCTTCTGAACTGCGGCATTGCGCCTGCGCCCGCCCGCACAGCCCGGCGCGTGCAGGACTTTGTTCAGCAGTCGATGCAGCGTGGTGTGCTGGTGGAGTTCGACTGGCATCCAGAGCTAGAGCATACCCGCACGAGCCTCGCCCAGCTGATCAACGCCTCCGCCGATGAGATCGCCTTTATCAAAAACACCAGCGAGGGCTTGAATATTGTGGCCCAGGCGGTGCCCTGGCAGCGTGGCGATGTGGTGCTGGTGGCCCAGGATGAGTTCCCGGCGACGATCTATCCCTGGCAGGTGCTGCAGCCCGCCGGTGTTGAGGTTGTTCAGGTGCCACACAGCGACGAGCGCATCACCCCAGAGCTGTTCGCGCCCTACATCGAGCGCGGCAATGTGCGGCTGCTGGCGCTGTCGTGGGTGCAGTTCCACACCGGCTGGCGCGCCGATCTGGCTGCATTTAGCCGCATGTGTCGTGATGCTGGCGTGCTGCTGTGCGTTGATGTGATTCAAGGGCTAGGCGCGCTGCCGCTGGATGTCCAGGCCACGCCGCTGGATTTCTGTATGTGGGGCGGCAACAAGTGGATGCTGTCGCTGCAAGGAGCGGGCGGACTGTACGTCAGCAGCGCGGTCCGTGATCAACTCCAGCCTGCAAATGTTGGCTGGCTTGGCGTCAACTGGCCGGAGATCGAGCACCTTGATCCTGCGACGCCGCTGCAGGAGCGGGCGGCTCGCTACGAGGAGGGCACTCGCCCGAACATCTGCATCGCCGCCCTGCAGCAGTCGACGAACCTTATCCTCGAGCTGGGGCCGCAGGCCATCGCCGACCACATCAAGCAGCTCACCGACTATCTCGTCGCGGGCCTGCACGATCTGGGGGCCGAGGTGCGCTCGCAGCGCGACGGCGACCACTGGTCTGGTATTGTCGCATGGCAGATGCCTGGCCGTGACCTCCAGCAGCTTCAGCAGGATCTGATGGCGCAGAAGATTATCACATCGGTGCGCGAGGGTTCGCTGCGCGCTGCGCCCCACTGCTACAACGATCGTAGCGATATCGACCGTCTGCTGCAGGCGATCGCCTAGCGCGTGTCCAGCCTGCTTGGTTTGGCCTGATAGCTTAGCCGTGCAGATTGCGATAGGCGCTGCGCATCTGCTCGGCGATGCGGTCAAGCTCGCTGCGGCGTGGCTTGAGCGTCCAGTCGGCGTCAAGCGTAAACGAGTCGCCAGCATAGCGCGGGAACACGTGGATATGCAGGTGGAAGACTTCCTGGAAGGCGGCTGCGCCATCGGCCAGAAAGATGTTGATGCCTTCGCAGCGCACACCTGAGCGCCGTAGCACATTGCCGGTGCGCTGCGCAATCGTCCAGATATGGCGGCCTGTCGCCTCATTCAGATCGCTGAGTGACACAGTATGACGCTTGGGGATGACTAGGACATGGCCCAGGTTGATCGGCTCGATGCTTAGGAAACCTAACGCTACCTCGTCCTCATAGAAGATGCTGGCTGGGCTGTTGCCCGCAGCAATATCGCAAAAAGTGCAGCTCATACGTGCTCCAGACATTCCACAACAAATAGCTAATCGGCTTCTAGGCGCTCGTGAGTACGGCTCAGAAGCTGTTTGCGTCTCTCGCGTCAGTTGATCGGCTGGCCTTCACAGCAGGTGCCAGTCACAGGTTGGTTTGCTTGCGCAGGTGCTTTGCTTCAGCATAGCAGGCCACCACACAACGTACATAGTACTGTGTGGTGGTGTTGGGCTATGACCATGGGCGCGTTGGTCTAGCGCCGCGTAGTGTATTCGATCCAGGCGCGCCAGTAGCCCACGCTGCGCGCGAGGTTCGCCGAGGCGATGTTGGCCGGCCCGGTGGTGTAGTACGGCACCGCGCCCGCAGCAATTACCGCCGCCGTGAGCTGGCTCACCAGCGCCTTGCCTATGCCGCTGCGCCGATAGGCTGGCAGCACATCGATGCCGATCTGCCACAGCTCGGCGCTGTCGGCGCTGGCTCCAGCCATGCCGATCATCTGCGGGCCATCCCACGCTAGCAGTGCCAGTACATCGGGACAGGGATTGTCGAGGGTATAGCACACGGCGTTGTGGAAGCCAGGATGCGCATAGGCGCGCTCGATGTCTTGCTGCTCGATCAGCTCTAGCCGCACGCCGCTCGGCGGGCTGAGCTGGCGTAGTTGATCGCTGGTACAGATGTAGCGCAGATCTGGGCCGCTTAGGTGCTGGCCGCTGGCGGACACATGCGCATTGATGCGCAGCAGTGTTTTGAGGCTGAACAGCGTATCGCGATCAAGGCCGCCTAGCTCTGCCTGTGCCCAGTCTAGCCACTGTGCCTCTGCCGTGACTACGGCACCCTGGCCCATGGTTGCCATGGCTAGGCGGGGCCTGTGCTGAGGAAAGCGCCGCCCGCCTGGCTGCTCGGCAGCGCGCACGATGGTTGTCGCGCTGCACGTAAAGTCGCTGCTGGCACAGGCGTACTCGGCGGCCCGCGTGCGCCGCACACAATCGAGGGCTGTTGTTCGATCAAGCATCTGTGTTCCATGTATGTGGCTGGCGACTGCCTGTGCCAATAACACTGCCGTTTTCAAGGTAGGCGACGCCGCCGTGGTCAAGCGCGGCGAGCGCCTGCTGCACCCGCACATAGGCGAGTTCGTTCACCAGCGTGCTCGCCGCGCTAAGGCTGACAAAGCGAAACGAGCGCAGCTCATCGACAGGCAGCCGAATGAGCGCCTGCTGCTGTTGATCAAGCACACCGCCAAAAAAGACAAGCTGGAGGATTTCTGTGCGCACGCCGCGCCGCGACTGATAGTCGACACACAGCAGCTGCTGAATCGGCAGCACCAGCCCTAGCTCCTCAGCTAGCTCGCGCTGACAGGCAGCAAGCGGGGTCTCATCCTCCTCAATCGAGCCGCCAGGCAGCAGCCAGTCAGGGCGATAGGTTGGCTCGACCAGCAGCACACGCCGCTGCTGGTCGAGGATCAGTCCTGCGGCGGCCATGCGTTTACGCGGCAGGCGGGCCATCAGCTCTGCAGTCATTGAGGCTCCTTTGCGTGTGTCGCATGTGATCGTCTAGCCGCCAACGCCGCAGCTGGCGCGCTCTTCAAGCACCCAGCCCTCCAGCAGCGATGGATAGATCTGCTCACGCAGCAGCGTGTTGTAGCGCTCGACCTTGTCGCCGCGCTCCAGCCACTCGCGCATGAGGTTTTCGCCGTAGAAGTAAGTGAAGATGTAGGCGCGCCAGAGTGGGGAGCTGATAAAGCGCATGCGCTGGCGTGCGCGCGCTTCGCTGGCTAGCCCATAGCGCATGAGATACTGGATGACCTCATCCTCCGAGCGTCCTTCGGCGTGTAGCAGCAGCGCTGCATTGCCGCCAACGCTGCCCAAGGTGTGCACTGCGGCGCTCAGCTGTGCCTCCAGCGCTATGTCGCCCTCGATGCCACCGAGCGGGTAGATGTGCTCGGCCTGCCAGCGCAGCGCCTCGCCTGGGGCAAAGATCACGGTCTCACCGACATTGGCGATGCCTTCGGCGATCACACACTCCGGCGTGTTGAGCAGAAAGATGCTGTGCTCGGCCCAGCCGCGCTCGGTGTACAGCCCGGCCTCCTTCAAACAGTGCTCAGTATGATGGCCTGGGTAGGCCTCGTGCGCGATCAGGTGCAGCAGGTTGTTGGCCTGAATTGGCAGGTCGGTGTTGATATCGACACCGGAGTGATAGCCGCCATAGTACCAGTTGTAGCCGCTCCAGGGCTGGTCACTGACCAGGCGGAACTCGACGCGCTCCTGCGGTGGCAGCGGATACAGCGCCAGCGTGCGCCGCCGTAGCTCATCCTCCAGCACCTCGATCATCTGCTTGGCGACGCTTGGCGCGACCTCGAACTGCTTGCGCCAGCGCTGCATGCGCTCGGTGACTGTCCCGTTGCCTGGCAGCAGCGTCTGGAGCGTTTCGATCGCGTCCTCAAACACCTCGCTCGGGATGAGCTCCGGCACGATGTCGAAGCAGCGCTCGATCTCGTCGCGATAGTCGAAGCGCTCGCCAGCGATCTGGCGGCAGGTGGTGGCCATCGCGATCACTTGCTTGGTCAAGTAGGTGCGGCGGCGTGCCGGATAGTCGCTGTCGTCGATGGCTGCGAGCAGCGCGTCGGCCTGCGCCACAAGCATGCTCGGCGGCGTGGCGGGCTGAGCAAGCACGCTGTCGCGCAGCGCCGCCGGTCCGCTGTAGGCATCGACATAGCCGTCGATGTGCTGGCTGATGCCAAACGCCAGGCGAATGTACTCCTCGCCAATTGCATCAAACTGAGCCATACGGGCCTTTCTAGGCTGCGACGCGCGGGCGGTTGTTTGCTCCGTTCTCGCAGCCCTCTTTCAATACGGCGATCTCTTCCTCTTCAAGAACCGCCTCTTCTTGTCCGCTGATGAATGGATCGAAGAACTGCTCGATGAGTTCGAACGCCTCTTCAATCGTCTTGGCGCGCTGCACGTCGCGGCGCAGGTATGAGCTATTGCGCAGGCCCACCGCGAACTGGCCGATCAGCTGCTTGATCTTGCCCAGGGCATTGCGCTCGGGCATGCTCTCGGCGCACATCTTCCCATACTGTATGAGCAGATCGCGCTTGTCGGCGGGGCCTGGCTCGAACACTGGCAGGCCATGGCGCAGCTGCTCGATCTGGCGGAAGATCCACGGGTTCGACATCGCCCCGCGCCCGATCATCACTGCCGCCACGCCGGTCTCCTCCAGCCGCTGTAGCGCATCGGCAGCTGTGCGCACATCGCCGGAGCCGATCACGGGGATCGACACAGCCTGCACGACGGCGGCGATCCGCGTCCAGTCGGCGTCGCCTGCATAGCCCTGCACTTTGGTGCGCGGGTGCAGCGTCACCGCTGCCACGCCGGCATCCTCGGCCACCTTGGCGGTGTCAACGTAGTTGAGACTCTCCTCATCCCAGCCAGCGCGGAACTTCAGCGTGATCGGGATTGAGACCGCCTTGCGCACGGCCTTGAGCAGCGCCGACATCTTGGGCAGATCCTTCAGTAGCGCCGAGCCGTGGCCGCCGCCGGTCACCTTCGGCGAGGGGCAGCCGCAGTTAATGTCGATGACGTCCGGGCCAAGCTGCTCCACAAATGCCGCCGACTTGGCTACCAGCTCTGGATCGTTGCCTGAGAGCTGGATTGCGATCGGCCGCTCCTCGGGCAGGTAGTCCAGCAGGCGATGGCGCTGCATAGCTTTCGGCGAAACACTGGCCGCGTTGGTCATCTCGGAGACGACCAATCCGCAGCCGCCGAGCGACAGCACCAGCCGCCGAAACACCGAGTCGGTCACGCCGGCCATGGGCGCTAGCACCATGTTCGGCGCGATGGTGTACGGCCCAAGCTGAAACGACTCAGCGAGGTTGGTTGCGTTGGTCATAATGGCTTCCCTTTCGCTTTTTCCCTTCAGTATACCGCATCTTGCCCCGCGCCTCGCGCAGCCAGCTGCGGCCAAGTAGTTAACGTCAAGCGCCCCCGCTCAGGCGAGCGAGGGCGCTTAATCTTGCTGTGTGGAGAGGTCTGGCACTGTATGTACCGTCTGGGGTGCCAAAAAGATACGGCCTGCGCGCGCGAGTTTTGACCATTGCATATGATTATTGCGCCCCGCAGCTGCGCTGTTGGTGGGAATGCTACGTCTGTGGTTGAGCCATGGCCCGCTGTGCTGCACGCGCCTGCGCTGCTGACGCCCCTCATAGGTGCCCGTTAGGCGTCGCGCGGTCGGACCAGTCTTCTCCAGCGTCGTGTGGCGACGCTGCCGCTATGGGCTTGGCGCTGACAGTCGTGCGCGCCCTTAGTGCATGTCCAGCAACGATTTAGCTGCGCTCGGCTACAATGAGGCGGTAGCCCAGGTCGAGGCTGTCTTGTGCAAGCAGTTGACTGTGGCGCTGCTGCCAGACACCACGCTCTAGATCGCGCTGTAGCTGTGCTAGCCGTGGTGCGACAGCATCGATGCGCGCAAACGACGACATACCGGCGCGCACTGTATCTTCCAGGTACGCCCACGGTCGCCGCCAGTACGCGCCCAAAAACCCATCGCTACAGTTGTGCGGGATGGGCAGCACCTGTACGCTGCTGCGGCCAAGCTCGGCTGTAAGTAGGTCGAGCGGCGGGAATATCCGTTGATCTAGCGCCAGTAGGTCGGGAAAATACTCTTGCACCAGCCAAAATCCGGCGGTATGCGGGTCCCAGGTTAGCACAACGATACGTCGCCGCGCCACCCGCCAACACTCGGCTAAACCGCGGCGCAGGTCGGCCCAGTGGTGGATGGTCAGCACTGCGAGCGCAGCATCAACCTGCTGCGACCTAAGCGGCAGGGACTCGGCGTAGGCTTGCACAACGTTGTCTTGGCGCGAGCGCTGTGTGATCATCTGCCAGGCTGGCTCGACAGCGATGGTGTGCAGATCGGCTGGCTCGTATGATCCCGTGCCTGCGCCCACGTTGACGAGTGTGGTGCTATCGCCGAGGGCGGCGCGGATGGCGGCGGCGATGCGGTGATCTGTCTGACGGCTGCGCCCGTACTGTCGCCCAAGCTCCTCGTAGGCTGCTGGCATGGCTAGGCTCCTCCGGTGCTGTCCCAAGGGGCACGGTAGCCGACCGCAGCCAGGCGTTGGCGGGCGATCTGGCGCTCCTCGGCGCTGAACAGCGCTGCATACGCTGGCTTGAGCACAACCGACTCAACCGTAAGATCGAGCCGCTGCTTCTCCCAGAGCACGCTGATCCCATACGCTTGATCCTGGTTGTGCAGCAGCCGTCTGGCTGTCTCAAGTGCGCCATCGCGTTCAAGCAGTTGGAAAAAATAGGTTGCGCGATAGCCAAGCTTGGCGGCCTCATGGTAGATCTGCTGCATCTCGGCGGCGAACGCGGCGGTTGGGTTGGTCATGCGCCCTCCTGTGGACTGTGCGGCGAACAGATTTAGCCTGTTGTGGCTAGTATACACAGGGATGCGTTGGTGGGCTAAAAGATCAAACGCGCCGGATCAGGCGATCGGGCGCGTTTAACTGCTGTGTGGAGAGGTCTGGCACTGTCTATACCGTTGGGGCATGGAAAAAGATACGGCTGATCCATGCATATTGCGCATATTCACCTGTGCTTCACCTGCGTGGCCTGGTTTGATTGACCTAAAGTACTAGTGGCCTGCGCGCGTGACCCTGGGGCAGTGTGCGGCCCGGACGAAACCTGGTCCGACCGCGTGTGTGGCTGCCATGGTTCGAGCGCGCGGATGGGCAACAGCGCCGGTGCGTGCCGCAGTCGCACCTGCGGGCCAGCACGGCGAATCTTTTTCAATCACGTGGCGGCTGGGCTGCTGGTAGGCTCAGGGCTGCGCCGATAGCCTCCATGTGTAGTGTTGGATATTGACATAACTGATTGTATGCTATTCGAGGTGCAGGCGCACGGTCTGGACGCCGTCGGCGACCGTGATCTCGATGATCTGCGGCTCGCGGGGGGCCTGGATCACGCTGATGTTGCCGCTGCGCTCAAGGCGAATCGCGGCGATGCCATCCAGCGAGTCCTGCTTGGCTTGGAGGCGCACGGCCTCCATCAGATCGTGCTCGGTGATGTGATGGCGGCGCATCTGCTCCCACAGCAGCAGCTCGCTTTTGTACAGCTCGTGGTTGCTGCCCTTGACGAGGCGGCCGAAGCGGTGCGAGCGGAAGGCCAGCACCGCGAAGACCCAGTGGATGCCGACGAGGGCGACGCTAGCCGCCAGCGTGGAGAAGAACGGCGCGGAGCCGTTGATGCCGCGGCTGATCACCGAGCCAAGGATGATGCCAAGGATGATGTCGAACGCCGTATTTTTGCCCAGAAAGCGCGTGGCCCCCAACCGCACCAGGGCGAGGGCCACCAGATACACAATCAGGGCGCGCAGTATCATCTGTCCTGGGGCCACATTGGCTGTATTGAGACCGAGCCACCAGTCGAGTTCGTGCCAGACCTGCGTCAACCGAGCCTCCTGCTACGCCTCGATGATCTGAATCGCCTCGGCGGGCGTCTTTTCGCCGTAGATGACCATCATCAGCCCTGGAAAATAGCGGTTCATCAGCTGCACGGCCGGGTAGACCGTGTTGCGAATCCAGGTGAACGTGAGCGTCTCGTCCTCGAAGTCGATGCTGCTTTTGAAGCGCACCTCGCCATCGGAGAAGTCTAGCTCGAAGTTGCCCACGTGTAGGCCGTAGTTGGCCCGCGTGAGGTACTCGGCGGCGGCTGGGCGCTGCTCTTCGGGCACCTTGGTTGGGGCATAGCTGTACATAATCAACTGCTGCGCCTCCAGCTTAATCAGCGCGATGCAGCGCAGATCGACGTTAGTGCCGTGGTAGTACACGCGAAACGCTGGCCGATCCTCGATGCGCTGGGGAAACCAGCCATCCTCCTCTAAAAAGAGCTTGAGGGTGCTCCAGGCGCTCCACCCGGCGGCGTGCTCGTGGGTTGGATCAAGTTCTGGCTGATATGGCTGTTCCATGGATCGCTCTCCATTTCGTTTAGGCGCGGGCTTGCTTCGTCTCATGAACAGGTATGACCATCTGCGGCGCTGGCCTGCATGGCGCTGCAGATGCTGGTACAGTTATAGTAGCGTATCCGTGTGACAGTTGTGGTGACATTGTATGCCAAAATTCAAGGATTTGCACGATCATCTGCCCGTCTGGGCGCGCTGGCTGGTGCGGCTGGCGACGGCGCTGCTCAACGCGGCGCTGTGGCTGGGGCTGTGGCTCGCAGTCTTTCTGAGCATCTTCTGGCTGATTTTACAGGTGGGCAGCGCGGACTGGGTGGCGACGCTGGGATCAACCGCGCATCTGCTGCTGAAGTGGGGGCTGCGCCTAACGCTGCTGGGGCTGTTTGGGCTGTGGGTTGTGTTGATGATTCACCCTGTGCGCATGCGCTGGTGGCTCGTGCGCAAGCTCGGCTGGGCCTTTACCTGGCGGCAGCGCGCCCGTCTGCGTGCCCGCCAGCCCGCTGATGGCCAGCCTGCCGCTGCGCCGCCGCCAGCGCCCGCTGCCGCACCAAGCGCCACCAGTGCCGACTCCGCGCCGCGGCGTGGGCCACAGCTGCTAGCTCAGCCACCGCGCCCTATGTCGCGGCGGCGCTTCTTAGCCGAGAGTGTGCTGCTTGGCGGGCTGATCGGCTACTCGATGCTGGTGGAGCCGGAGCAGATTCAGGTGATGTACGTTGATCTGCCGGTGCCACAGCTGCCCGCGCGCTTTCATGGCCTGCGCATCGCCCAGGTCAGCGACCTGCACGTCAACGCCTACACCACTGCCGACGATATCGCCGAGGCCGTGCACGTGATCAACCAGCTCGACGCCGATATTGTGACAATCACTGGCGATTTCGTCGACTGGAACGCGCGCTTTGCCGAGGATGCCACGCGCCCGTTCCGCCAGCTGCGCGCTCGCGAGGGCGTGTTCTCCATCCTTGGCAACCACGACTACTACTCGGGCAACATCGACCTGATCAAGGCCACGATTCGCCGCCACGACCTCGGCCTGCTGGTCAATGAGCACACCGTGCTGCGACGCGGTGCCGATGCGCTGACGCTGATCGGACTCGACGATCCGCGCCACAATCGCGGCGGCGGGCTGCGCTACAACCGTGAGAGCGTTGATCCTGAGCGGGCCATGCGCGGGGTGCTGGCGGAGCGGCCGCGCGTGCTGCTGGTGCATAATCCGGTGATCGTATCGGCGCTGCTGCGGCGCTACGAGCTAGATGTGATTCTGTCGGGCCACACCCACGGCGGCCAATTTCAGGTGCCGATCATCACCGACAGCCTCTTTGGAGCCAACGAGTACTTTGTGCATGGGCGCTACGATCTTGGGCGCACGCAGGTGTACGTAAACCGTGGTCTCGGCTTCACTGGGCCGCCGGTACGCTTCCGTGCCCGGCCAGAGGTGACGCTGGCGCGGCTGGTGCCCGCCGCTGGATAGGTGTCCGCACGCACGGTGTCTGCTGATTGGCGCTGTGCGCAAGTGCAGCTCGCCGCACCAGCCAGGCTAAAAGTAGCACGAGCGGTGGTCAGTTGACCACCGCTCGTCGCGTGTTGCGGGCTGCGTGCTAGCGACCGGCGGGCAGGGCGTCGATGCCCTCGCTGCCAGTGAGCACGGCGAAGTTGCTGGCCAGCGAGCGCTCGAACTGGCTGCCATCGGCGCTGGTGCCGGTGACGGTCAGGCCAAGCTGGTACAGGCCAACGCTGCTGGGCGACTTGGTGCTGAGGCTGGCCTTGCTGGTGCCAGCGGCGCTCAGCGTGCTCTGCGTCGTCATCTGGCTGTTCAGCTGGCGGCCGGTGGGCGTGCCGCTGAGCAGGCCGTTGATGCTGAGCGTGCTCGCGCCCTTGGCGCTGGTCTGCACATTCAGGGCTGCGCCGGGCTTGACGCTCAGCGGCTGATCGACCACAACCGTCTGGCCGCCGGTCAGGTTGGCCACGAGCAGGTAGCCGGTGCCGACCTTGCCGTTGACCAGCACCTGCCACGCGCCAGCGCTCGGCGCGTCGAGCTTGGCCGTGTAGTGCCATGCGCCGCGGAACGTATCGGTGTCGGCGATTGGCTGCTGGCTTGCGACCTTCTCGCCATTGGGACCGACAAAGGTGACGGCTAGATCGGCGCTGTTGGAGAGCAGATCGAAGGCGACGCTGCTGACACCGCTCTCGATTGGCAGCTGTAGGGTGGCGCTATCGGCTGTCAGCTCGCCGCCGCGCAGAATCTGGTTCAGCGTGCGTGTGTTGCTGGTTGCGGTGGCTGGTGCGGCCTCGATGGTGCTGAAGCCATCGGCTGGGCGGGCGCGGAAGAACGTGCGCACCGTTGGCTCAATGCGCGTCCAGACCTCGCTGCCCTTGCGGATATTGTCGTGGTTGAGGTTGGCGGTGAACAGGCGCGCTGTCTGTCGTGGGTGGTTGGAGCTATTGACCGTGACCACGCCGTCGTTGTCGCCGGGCAGGTACGCGCCGCCCCACCACATCGCCGAGAAGAACGAGCCGTGGTTGGTACCGCCGCTGGTGTAGAAGCGCACATTGTTGTAGGCCGACGAGCTGTCGGTGACGGAGCGGAAGTAGCTCATGTAGCTCGTCTGCATGGTGTAGGTGCCGTCATCGCGCTGGCCAAGCAGCGAGGCTAGCCAGCCAGCCCACCAGCTATAGGCCAGGTCGGCCAGCTCAGAGCCATGGTGCGGCGAGCTGAGCGTGACGATGCGCTGCACCTTGCTGGAGGCACCGTAGTGCACGACGGCGCTGTTGGTGTCCACGCCGCCTTTGCTGTGGGCGATGAGATTCACCGATGAGACGCCATAGTAGTTCAGGATCACGTCGAGCTGGCGGTTGAGCGTTGCGCCGTTGGCCCAGATGCTCGATGCTGGCCCATCGACCTCGTCGTCGAGGCTGACAAAGGCGGTGCGGTAGCCGCTGGCGTAGGCTTTCGCATACATATCGTTGGTGCCGCTATACGTGGTCGCACCCCACCAGTTGGGCGCTTTGCCGTGCAGACCGTGGACAAACACCAGCACTGGCTTGCTGCTGCTGTAGGGCGGGATAGCACCGACCCAGACACGGCCTTTGCCAGAACCATTAACTTCTGCAATCAGGGTTGGGTTAGCAAGTGTTGGTGCAGCATAGGTGGAGCGATGTGGGATGAGCAAAACCGACAAGATCAGGGCGAACAGAATTGAAAATGATAACCATCGTCGCTTCACAGGTGGTACGCTCCTTTGCGCGATACTCCATTCACAGACAGCATTTGTTTGAATTGATGTGGGTTTGGTGGACAGCGCTGATTATACAGTGCGTCATCGGTATTTGTCAATAAATATTAATAACTGGTATGACCAATTAATCTAACCTTAATATCTGGCTATACCAGTATGGAGACGTATACCAACTCATGCTGGATCGTCGCGGGCGCAGGCCAACGGCTGCGGCAGGGTGACGCTCGGCACCTGCGCTACGATGGGTTGCGATCATGCTGCTTTGTGGCGCAGGCAATGCGGTACATGCCATTGAGGCCAGCCGGTAGATCCTGCTCCAAGCGCAGATGAGCGGCGCTGAGCAGCGGCGCAAGCTGGCGATTAATATCGGAGAACACGGTGGTCGCCATCAGATTGAGGAGCTGGCGCAGCGCGGTCGCCTGCGCGTTGTCGGCAAGAAACTTGTCGAAAATGACAATCCGGCCAGCAGGTCGCAAAACGCGGGCTGCTTCGCGGATGCAGGCGATCGGGTCAGGGACCACAGCGAGCACCAGATGCAAGATCACGGCATAGAATGCT
The DNA here is from genome assembly GCA_013538855.1 of Herpetosiphonaceae bacterium. Lineage (GTDB taxonomy): Bacteria > Chloroflexota > Chloroflexia > Chloroflexales > Herpetosiphonaceae > OHK22. Next base: position 70,359 of record JABXJS010000279.1, on the reverse strand, counting down.
GCGCTGGGCAAGGCGAGTGCTTGCGCGTTCATCACCGCCGCATGCAGCGTATGGCCGGTCTGCTGACCGCGCTTGATACAGCGCTGCACCATCGCCGGGGTTAAGTCGATCGCCGTAATGTTGGCACTGCGCGGTAAGAATGGCAGGTCGGCTCCTGTGCCCGCGCCGACAATGAGCACCTGCTCGCCAGGCTGAACATTGAGCAGCTCGATTGATTGACGGCGACCGCGCTCCAGCGGCCGAACGATAAGGTCGTAGATTGGACCGTATGCTGTGTAGCGCCGTTGATTCCACTTAAGGGTGTTCATCGTGATCCTCGTGACAAGAGCGTGTGTGCTTCAATGATAGCGGACCATGGGCGCAGGGTCTAGCGGCGCTTGGCCATGGCCCTCACGGACCATGCCGTGGCCGCATAGCAGGCTGCGGCATTCGGGTATCATTGAGGTGTTGATTGTTGCTAAAACAAACATTGAGGAGCTTGCAAGATGCCAATACGGATTTTTGACTCGCTCGCGGAGGCGCAGCAGGGGCCGCTGCGCCGCATGCCGCTCGACACGGTTGCTGTTTCGGCAGGCGTCCAGCGCGCCCTAGATGGCCTCTTTGGCCCAGGCACCACGCCAGCCGCTGCGGTGGATCAGATTCTGGCCAGCGTGCGCGCCGAGGGTGATGCCGCCCTGGAGCGCTGGAGCGCGCAGATCGATGGTGTGAAACTGGCAAGCCTGGTGGTGGAGCGTGCCGCCATCGACGCCGCCTACGCCCAGGTGTCGTCTGAGTTGGTCGCGGCGCTGCGCGTCGCCGCTGGCGAGATCGAGCGCTTCCATCGCAAGCAGACGCGCCAGAGCTGGGTTGACTGGAGCGATGAGGGCGCGCTTGGCCAGCTTGTGCTGCCGCTGCAGCGTGTCGGCGTGTATGCGCCAGGTGGCACGGCCCCGCTGCCGTCGTCGCTGCTGATGGGCGCTATTCCCGCTCGTGTGGCTGGCGTGCCTGAGATCGTTGTCGCCTCGCCGCCGCAGCGCGACACAGGCGAGGTGCACCCGCTGGTCCTCGTCGCCGCCGATATCGCTGGCGTCGACACGATCTATCGGCTTGGCGGAGCGCAGGCGATTGGCGCACTGGCCTATGGCACTGCGACCGTTGCGCCGGTCGATAAAATCGTTGGCCCAGGCAACTTGTTTGTCGTGCTGGCCAAGCGCGCAGTCTACGGCTCTGTCGATATCGAGGCGCTACCCGGCCCAACCGAGACGCTGGTGATCGCCGATGCGCACGCTGATCCGGCCCTATGCGCCGCCGATCTGCTGGCGCAGGCCGAGCATGACGTGCTCGCATCGGCGATCCTGCTCACCGACTCGCCGGAGCTAGCCGCAGCCGTGCAGGCCGAGGTTGCGCATCAGCTCGAGGCGCTAGAGCGCGCCGAGATCGCCAGCGCTGCGCTAAGCAATCGCTCGGGCATCGTGATCGTGCCTGACCTTGCCACGGCCTTTGATCTGAGCAATGCCTACGGCCCTGAGCACCTGTGCCTGCTGCTGCAGGAGCCGTGGGCGCACATCGGCAAGGTGCGCAACGCTGGCGGTATTTTTCTTGGCGAGCGCTCGTTTGAAGTGCTTGGCGACTATGTGGCCGGGCCTTCGCACATTATGCCCACTGGCGGCACCGCACGCTACGCCTCGCCTGTCAACGTCGATGACTTCCGCAAGGTTATTTCGCTGATCGGCCTGAACGAGCAGGCGCTGCAGCGCCTCGGCCCGGTCGCCCAGCGCCTCGCCGAGGCCGAGGGCCTGACCGCGCACGCCGCCGCTGTGCGCAAGCGCCTAGAGCGCTAGCATCTGCTCGCGCTGGTTTGCGTCGGCCTGGAGACGCTGGTACCATACCATATGCGATGGGCGATGTGTGCCCATTGGAATGGACATAAGGAGGATAGTATCTATGGCAGTGCGATCTGCGGAAGCTCAATGGAATGGCTCGCTGCGTGAAGGCTCCGGCACGATGAAGCTGGGCAGCGGCGCGTTTGAAGGCTCCTACTCGTTCCCCTCACGCTTTGAGGAGGGCAAGGGCACGAACCCGGAGGAGTTGATCGGTGCCGCCCACGCTGGCTGCTTCTCGATGGCACTTTCGGCTGGCTTAGGTCGCGCCGGCTTCGAGCCGAAGCGCGTCCACACGACCGCCAAAGTGCATCTTGAGCGCGGTGACGCTGGCTTTAGCATCACCAAGATCGAGCTTACCACCGAGGCCGAGATCCCCAATATCGACGAGGCCACCTTTCAGCAGCAAGCCCAGGACGCCAAGCAGAACTGCCCGGTGTCTAGGGCGCTCGCCGGGGTAGAGATCACGCTCAACGCGAAGCTCGTCTCCTAGGCGCGGCCGACATTGAGCGCGCGCGCGTCACGCTGGTGCAACGTGGCGCGCGTGCGTTTTAGCCACCTGTGGCCTAGCGTGTCCAGGGCTTGTCTTTGGTCTTTAGCAGGAAAATCGGGTAGGCCATCACCAGCGCGCCAGCGCTAATTGCAATCAGCGTGTTGCTCACTGTTAGCACGCCATCCTGCGCCGCAACATAGAATGTCCAGCTGGCGCTGGGCAAAAAGAGCACAACGGCCGTGATCAGGCCCGGTGAAAAGCGCCGCTGTGCGATTGTTGGCAGCATGTGAAAGACAAGCGCGTTGATGATCATGAGCGCTGGATAGCTCAGGCTGAAGGCCGGCAGCTGCCAGCCAACTGCCGCACAGCAGATGCCCAGAATGATCACGACAGCATTCGCGATGTAGAAGGTGGTCCAATCAACCGCCAGCCCCAAACTGCGCGTCGCCCACGTTTTCCAATCGTAGGCGTACTCCTCCAGAACGTGCGCGGCATAGAATGCTGTGTTGAGCCACAACCAAAACGCATGCTGCATACGCGACTCCTCAAGTAACACCAATTCATGGTTACACCCTGGTATTGTGCAGCGGTTTGGGGCGCAGCTCCAAGCCCCCGGCAGGGTTCGACACTGCACCCGCTCCACGGTGAATTGGTATAACATCAATTCATGGTTACACCCTAGTATTGTGCAGCGGTTTGGGGCGCAGCTCCAAGCCCCCGGCAGGGTTCGACACTGCACCCGCTCCACGGTGAATTGGTATAACAACTTACTGTTGCGCTTGGAGAAAGTGGATGATCTGATTATATGCGCGGAGTGGCTGGGAGATCAAGACGCCATGACCAGCATCTGGCACGACGATGAGCGTCGAGTGGGCGATCCGCTCGTGCAGCAAGGCCGCCGCGCCCGAGCGGGTGAGCCGATCATTGGCACCAGCCAGGATCAGGGTTGGCACTTTAATGGTTGTGAGCGCCGCGCCGACGTTGTGAAACGCATGCGCCTGCACATGCAGCAGGAAGCCGCGCTTGCCCACGCGCTGAATATCGGCCGCTAAAGCTGAGCGCGCCGCCCCGGTGTAGCCGTGAAACTGGCGCAGCATCAGCCGCTGATAAAGCGCCGTGGGCACGAGCGCCAGCATACGCTTCAGCACGCTGAGCACGCGCAGCATAGCTTTTGATTCAGCCGATCCAGCCTGGCCTGAGTCGAGGGTTAGGCTCGCCACAAGCGCTGGATGCTTTATAGCCATATGCAGCGCTACATTTGCGCCAAGCGAGACGCCGATCAAGTGCGCAGGCGCGCTGCTGTGTGCTTGCAGCTGTGTCGCGACCTGGTGTGTCCAGCTATTCCAGTCTGTCGCTGAGCCGCTTAGCGGCAGCAGCTCTGGCATAAGAAGTGGGTAGCGGTGGTGGAGATCAGCGGCTAGCGGCTGCCAGAAGCTCGCCAGCACGCCACCTGGATGCAGCAAAACCACCGGCGTTTGTTCTGGCCGGCGGCTCTGCGGCGTATCTGCTTCCGTGCTCTGCTGCATTGTTGCGCTCCATCTGGGTGGATCGAGTCCTGAGCTTTGGATTAAGGACGGTTCTGCTCGTGGCGGCTTGTGCTTGGTGGACGGCCAACGTGCTTCGTCCACAGCCGCCGGAGCTGGCGCGCATCGCTGAACCCACACTCGGCCGCAATTGCCTCTAGCGTAAGGTGTGAGTGCTGGAGCAAGGTGCGGGCGCGCTCTAGCCGCAGCTGAAGCCGAAACTCACCGATCGAGATGCCGCAGGCTTGGCGAAACATACGCGTCAGATGGCGTGGGCTGAGATGCGCTCGTGCGGCGAGCTGCTCAAGCGTGTCCTCGGCAGTTGGATTGTTGATCAGATACTGCTGTACGCTGTGAATCCCCGCCCGTAGATGATTCTGATGCTGGAGATAGACGGAGGTCTGCGGCTGCTCGCCGTCGCGGCGCATATACACCACCATCTCGCGGGCTACCGTCGACGCAAGCTGCTGCCCGCCATCCTGCCCGACAAGCCCGATGGCCATATCGATGCCAGCGGCGATGCCTGCGCTGGTCACAATTGGCCCATCCTCAATATATAGACTGTTATCAAACACCTGGGCCTGTGGATAGCGCAAGCGCAGCGCCTCGATATGCTTCCAGTGTGTTGTGCAGCGGCGTCCGTCGAGCAGCCCGGCCGCGCCAAGGACAAATGCACCAGTGCAGATGGAGCAGATGCGCGCCCCGCTGTGCACTGCGGCCTGCAGCCAGCGACACAGCTCAGCTGGCGCTGGACCGTCGCTGCCACGGAATCCTGGCACCAACACCCAGTCGTCTGCGCCCACAGCTGCGGGCAGTGGCTGTAAGTGGCTCACAAAGAGCGCCTGAGCTGTTGCCACTGTGTCGCATAGGCCGCAGTACTGCACATCGTACAGCGCTTGATGGGCATTGGCCTCCCAGAGCACCTGCACGGGGCCAGCGATATCCATAATCTCGCAGCCTGGAAAGACCACCACAAAAACTCGGCGCGTCATACGCTTGCGGGCACCGCCGCTAGCTCGCTGATCAGCTCGGCGGCTTTGACAATGCGCGCAAAGCGCCGCCGTAGCGCGTAGCTGGTGCGCTCCTCGATCTCTGCGACGCCGAGCACCTCGCCGGGCACATCCCAGTTGGGAATAGGAAAGGTCAGTGTGGCGTCGATGACGAAGTCAACCGCGTAGCCAAGATCGGCGGCCACACGTGCGGTTGTCTCGCAGCACTGCTCCATTTGAATGCCGGTGATCGCTAGGCGGCGCACGCCGCGCTCAAGCAGCAGCGCCTGTAAGTTTGTGCTGGTAAAGCAGTTGCGCGTCTCTTTGTACAGGAGCGGATCGTCTGGCCGCTTGTCCAAGAAGTCCATCAGCTTGAGCTGCGGGCTGTTTGGTGCGAAATATGGGTCGCTATCGGTGTGCAGCACAAAAATAATCGGCAGCGCTGCGGCCCGGTACGCGGCGATGAGCGCGCTGAGCTGATCCTCGAACTGGGGATTATTGCGCTGTGCCCAGCGCTCACCGACCTTGAATGAGTCTTGCACATCAATAACGAGCAGCGCCGACTGGGTGAGTGGAACTTGATCTGAGTGAAGCATGGGCGGACCTCCATATGGCGTAGGTGCGAATTGCGACCATATTGTATGCGCCAGCGTCCCCGCACAACAAGGCCGCTGCGGGCCACACAGCGGACCAATCGGGACAAGTTGGCTTTCGACAGCGCAACCGCTGGGTGTCAGCCAGCGGTTGCGCCAGAAAATCGAGAGCTGTATACGCCGATGCTAGGCGCTCGTGCTCTGCCAGCAGTCACGATAATCGTTGATGTACTGGCGCATCGTAATCGGCGGCCGCCCAAGCAGTTGCTCGACGGTGTCGGTGACTTTATTGGCCATGCCCCAGCGCGTTGTAGTGTAGAGACCAGCCATCACGAGGCCAAACTTAAGCGGCGTGCCGCGCTGGCGCATGGTCTTAACGAAGTGTCGGATCGATGGGCTGCTATAGATCACCTGCTGGCCGAGCACCTCGGTGAACAGCACGGCGGTCTCATAGTAGTCGATTGCCGCGCTGCCGGTCAGATCGTAGGCCTGATTAATATGACCTGGCTCGGTGAGCACTGTAGCGGCGACGGCACCGATGTCGCGCACGTCGATAAAGCTAGTCTTGCTTGTTCCAGCCGGGACAAACAGGTCATGGTGCTCTTGAATGTCGGCGCGGTGGGTGGTGTTAAGATTTTGCATAAAGAAGCTGGGCCGCAGGAACGTGTACGGCAGCTCAGCAGCCAAGATCGCCTTCTCGATTTTATAGTGGGGCGCGATTGGATTATGCTCGATGCCGAGCAGCGATAAGAACACCACCTGCTCGATATTGGCGGCCTGCGCAGCGGCGAGCAGCGGCTCGATGCACTCGGCCACGTCGGTGATCTCCGGCGGGCGCACAAGAAATAGCTTGTTCACTCCCGCCAGCGCTGGCTCAAACGTGCTGGGCTGATCGAAGTCAAAGGTCACATAGTCGATATCGTCGCCGAGTGTGCGGCGGGCTTTTTCAACATTGCGCACCGCTGCAACGATGTGTGCGGAGGTGCCACGCAGGGCATCGATCAAGGCCGAGCCTACATTGCCGGTGGCACCTGTTACCAAAATTGTGCTAGCCATAATAAACCTCCCATACACTCCATGGTACACCCAATTTTTCGGTCACTTCTATCGGTTCACGAGCGGATGCATAGGCGACTGACTTTTGAGCGCCTAGTGCTGATAGGAGCCGTTGGGCAAGCGGGTGGGCAGCGCGTACTGTAGATCAGCCCATACGTCGCTGGCAGCTACTGCTCGATGTACTCAGGATTAATGGTCAGATCGTGCATCACGAGGCTATGATCCACGCCCATGCTGGTGTACAGCTCGCGCATTGTTTGCTCGTCTGGCATTTGATTGGGGGCGCTGATCTCAGCCAGCGGATCGGTGTTGGGCACGACAGGGAACGCATTGGCGTTGGTAAATGCCTGCGAGTCGACAACGCCGTGGTCGGCTTTTTGGCCCTCGCCCTGGCTTGGATAGTTCGTGATGGTTTGGGGCGCAACGAGCTGCCACTCGGGCAGCTTGCCGCCTTGGAGATCGCTCCAGATATCTTTGGCGGAGCGCTGCATATACCAGTCGCCGACCAGCGCCATTGGAATACCGTCGCGGTTGCTGATCTGCTGAGCAGCGTCGAGGGCGCGCTTGACCTCGGTCTTGATGTCGATCGAGGGCGACGTGTGAATGACGCCGAGATAGAACTCGAACGTTGGCACGCTGCGCTGTGGCAGTGGCCGCAGCAGGTGCTCGGAGGCATTCAGCGTGAGCTTCCATACAACTAGGCGGCGATTAATCTTTTGCTCGGTGCTAAAGGGAATGGGTTGGCTATTCGTGGGATCGAACGGATAGTCCTTGCCGGTCTCAATATCGACGGTGAAGCAGGTTGGCGCGCCAATAATCTGTGCTGTGTTGACCAGCAGTGGATAGTTTTCTTTGTACGTTCCTGATTCGAAATTTGGCCCAGTGAGCATCTGATACTCGCTTGAAGGCTTGTAGCCAAGCTGATCTTGGCGCTGCTTTTGCGAGTAGATGCGCTGCTTTTTTAGCTCGCTGATGCCTTCTTCGCTGTAGTAGGGGATGCTCATGCCCTGGATGCCGGGCTTGTTTTTGGTGCCGTGCATGAAAAACTCGGGGTTGGTAACCTCTTGCAGCGCCAGAACAGTGGGCGCGAACGTATCGAGCGCGCTTAGCGCAGTTTTCTTTTTGTTCTCGCGCTTTTCAGCCTTGGTGCTCTTGCCAAGTTTCTCGAGATTCCAGGTGCCGAGGCGCACGGCTGGGGCCATTGATACACTGCCAGTCTGTTTTTCTTCTTCCTCTTCCTCTTCTGAATCTTCTGGCTGAAACTCGTTCTCATCCTCAAGCTCATGCAGCTCATCATCAACATAGCTGATCAGACCCTGCCAGGTTCCCTGTCCCAAGTCGCCGGGATCAGCGGCGAGCACCTTCATCCGCTCGATGATCGCCTCGGCGCTGTGCTTTGTTGACAAGGTTTTGATAAACTTGATCAGCTCACCGCGCAGGCCCTCGATCTGCTGACCGCTGGTGAACGTTCCTGGCGGATTATTAGTCATCGTAAACTTCGGCTGGATCAGCTGGCTCACGGCGCGATTGCCGACACTGCGCTGGAGGTGCAGCAGCGCCTGGGTCGGGCTAAGCGCGGCGGTGTGTTTTTGGGCTGCCACGGCTGGCGACTGTGTGCGCAGCTTGTGGTGCTGTTGAGCGTCGATCACAAAAGCCATACACTGCTCCATGCGAATAGCCATGCGTGAGGGTGCAGCCATGGAAGCGGCTGCTGAAGTTGTTTGCTTGCGCTAGTGCGACATGGTCGGCGCGTCGGAGAGCACAAACAAATCGATGGTGCGATCGTTGTTGATCAGCTTGTGCAGCAGCGAGCTACCGCGCAGTTCACTCCAGCGCGAGAAGACCGGACGACCAAGAAAGATGCCGGTTACGCCGTACTCATGGGCGACGTTGATCATGGCAGTGGCGACATCTTTTTCTTCGACGACGACCACCTCATTGCACAGGTCTTCGGCATACTCAAGATGCTCGCGCATGGTCAGCTCGTAGCCGCTGGAGCCGCCGCCTGGCGGGCGCACATGCAATCCTAGCAGCAGCGCGCCCATGCCGTGGGCCACATCAGCGGCGCGCTGGAGCATATAGATGGTGTTGGGATTAAAGCCGATGCAGACCATCCAAATTGGGCGCTGGCTGTTGTCGTTGATTGGGCGGTGAATCTCGAGCAGGGCGTGGGTGGCGGCGCGCAGCTGGGTGAGCACATCACGGCGAAAGATGGTCTGGCGGGCGATGCTGGCCTGTGCCATCGACATCAGCACACCGGCATCAAGCAGCCGCAGAATCTCATCGGGATCAGGGTCAATGAACACGATATCATTGGCCTGATCGATGGCTGTCTCGGGAATCACCACATCGAGCGGCTGTGCTGTTAGGCGCTCGTAGATGGGCGCGATCGTGCTGAGATTATAGGCGTAGAGCGTGGACCAGACCGCGATACCGGCATCGCGCAGGCGCTCGACCACGGTGAGCGGCTCGGTTGGATTGCTCGGTAGGCCAAGCTGATAGGCCAGATTGCCGAGGAGCATAATTTGCGGTGGATCGGCGATGACTGCATCAAGATCGAGCGCTTCGATGCTGCGGCCTTGGATATGCTCTTGGCACAGCGGTGCAACCTGCAAGCCTTTGGCAAAGCTACTGAGATCGTCGGTTTGGGCGCGAAATGACAGCTCGACGCGGTAGCCTTCCGTGAGCAAGCGCTGTGCATCGGTAAGCAATCGCCGTGTGGCCCCGATACCTGGTGCGAGGCTAAGATAGATGCGATGTTCCCCCTGCAATGACAATGCTGGTTTCGCTGCATGCATATGCAGTATCCTTTTCCGAAGCAAAGCGACGCAATGCCTGAGCGGCAAGATCAAGATGTAGCTGTATTATACTTGGCGAAGCAAGACAGCACCACGGGATCTGACGCAATGTAGGCCCCGTGGTGTTGCTTGTTTGACTGCTGGCTAGGCGATAAAACTCCAGACCAGCGCCACGGCGATTAGGCCGCCGATAGCGATATACCCAATGCCAATCGCTGTCTGGAGGCTTGGTGCCGAGCGCGTTGGCTGGGGGTTATCTAGAACATAGCGCTGGCCGCGCCAGTACTGCACCGTCTGGCCTGAGCTGCCGCGGCGGGGCTGCTGGCGCATGGTCAGCAGCCCCTGCTGCATGATCCAGCCTGCGCCGACGAGGCCAAGCACTGCGCGCACCACCGGCGGCAGATGGTAGATCTGGCGCTGCAGAATGAGCAGTGCGATCAGCACGCCAACCGGAATCAGCCAGCTCTGTTGCGATCTCATAGTGTTCCACCGACGATGTCGCTGATATCGAAGTAGGGCGGTGCGTTCGGATCAGGCTCGGCCTGGAAGTCCGGATGGTCGAGTCGCCCATAGGTGTCAGCAAGATCGTAGAGCGCCTGGGCTAGCTCGGGCGAGAGCTGCGTGGGCTGCACGCGCCATGTCCAGTTGCCGCCGAGCTGGCCTGGGCGGTTCATGCGCGCCTCGGTGCCTAGGTCCAGCGCATCTTGCATGGGAATGACGATGGTGTTGGCGACGGAGGCATAGAGTGCGCGCAGCATGGCCCAGACAATCTCATCAGCGCTGGCGTTGAGATAGCGCCGGGCGCGATGCTGCTCCTCTGGCGAGGCGGCGTTGTACCAGCCGCGCGTGGTGTCGTTGTCGTGCGAGCCGCTGTAGGCGACGGTGTTGGGCACAAAGTTGTGTGGCAGGAAGGCCGACTTGCTGGCGCGATCGGTAAAGGCGAACTGGAGAATGCGCATGCCGGGCAGGTCAAACGTGTCGCGCAGCGCCTCGACATCCGGCGTAATCACGCCGAGGTCCTCGGCGATCAGTGGCAGCTCGCCTAGTTCGTCGCGCAGGGCGCGGAACAGCGCAAAGCCTGGGGCGCGCCGCCATGCGCCGTTCATCGCCGTTGGCTCGGAGGCTGGCACCGACCAGAAGCCAGCAAAGCCGCGGAAGTGATCCAGGCGCACGATATCGACAGTGCGCAGCGTGGCGCTGATGCGGTCGCGCCACCAGGGAAAGCCCATGCGCTCCATGGTGTCCCAGCGGTAGAGCGGGTTGCCCCAGCGCTGGCCGGTGGCGGAGAAGTAGTCCGGCGGCACACCGGCGATCTCAATCGGCTCGCCTTGCTCGTCGAGCAGAAACAGCTCGCGGTTGGCCCAAACATCGGCGCTGTCGTGGGCCACAAAGATGGGCACATCGCCGATGATGCTGATGCCCTTGTTGTTGGCGTAGGCCTTTAGCTCGCCCCACTGCTGGAAAAAGACCCACTGGAGAAACTTCTGGAACTGCACATCATCGGCGAGCTTGTCTGTCCACAGGGCAACAGCGCTGTTTTCACGCAGGGCGATCTGCTGATCCCAGGTGGTCCAGGCCGCGCCGTTGTGGAAGGCTTTGCAGGCCATGAACAAGGCGAAGTCATTGAGCCAGGACTGCTCTTGCGCGCAGAACTGCTCGAACTCGGCGTTTGCGGCCTGCGCCTTGAAGTTATCGAAGGCGAGGCGCAGCAGTGGCATCTTGGCCTCGATCACCGCGCCGTAGTCGACATACTCGTCGGCGAACTGCGGCAGCTTCTCAAGGTCCCACTGCGCCAGCAGGTTGAGCCGCCCGAGATAGTCGGGGCTGATCAACAGCGGATTGCCGGCGAAGGCCGAGAAGCACTGGTAGGGCGAGTCGCCGTAGCCCGTGGGGCCGAGTGGCAGAATCTGCCAGGTGCGAACACCGGCGGCGTGGAGCCAGTCGATGAACTGATATGCTTCAACACCGAGGTCCCCGATGCCGTAGCGCCCAGGCAGCGAGGTTGGGTGTAGTAAGATTCCGGCGGTGCGATCAAAAAACATCGCAGATCCTCCTCTTGAATGGCTTGTTCAGCGTATGATAGGAGCGTGTGGTGTGCTTGTCAAAGCTGTAGGTTGTGATCCACTGCAGCGCTGCCTAGCACGTTCAAAAGAGCATAGTGCTAGATTGCAGCGTGATGGTATAATAAAACACGCTTTCATACTATCTATATTCGTAGGGTTAGATATTCATGCCTCCGGCTATTTTAATTGCTGATCCCCATCGTCAGGCGCGTGATATGACTATGTCGCTTTTTCATGCGCTTGGATACCGCTATGTTTGGTCTGCTGAAGATGCTTCCCGCACCCAAAACTTCTTGGATGCGGTTATTTTTGACTACGTGCTCATCGACGCGCAGCTGCCTGGAGGGCGCATCAGTGCGCTAATCGAGACAGTGCGCGCCGTGTCCAAGCGCACGAAGGTGGTGGTGCTATCGCATCTGCCCAATACGCAGGAGCGCTATGCTGCCGATCTGGTGCTGCCGAAGCCGCTCTCATTTGAGATGGTGCGCCAGATGATGCTCTACAATCGTGGCCATACAACGTTTGTCTCGTAGCTGGCTACGCTAGGCGTTCGGCTAGCCACGTGCGAATCAGCGCCAGCATGTCGTGCTGCTCTGGCTCATTGAGCACCTCGTGGTACGCATCTGGGTAGCGCTGAAGCGTTTTATCGGCAGCGCTGAACCGTGAAAACATATCAGCCGTGCCAACTGGGCTGGCGATCGGGTCTTGTTCGCCGATGGTCACCAGGACTGGCAGGCTGATTTCTTGTGCCCGTGCATGGACAATCTGCGTGCCCTCCCACAGCTCGCGACCCATGCGCGCCTTGACTGGGCCGATATAGTTGAGCGGATCATTGAGGTAGGCGGCGCGCACGGCCTCATCGCGGCTGATGCCGGAGTTGTCGAAGGGCAACGTTGGCAAGTGCGGCAGCCACGCGCTGATCAGCTCCGATATCCACAGCAGCGGCAGTGGCGTGTGCTCGTCGACCTTAAACGCTGGGCTGCTCAGGATGAGTCCAGCCAGATTGTGGCTGTAGTCGAGGGCATACACAGTGCTCACAAGGCCGCCCATGCTGTGGCCAAGCATAAAGATCGGACGCCCCGCATTGCGGCTGCGCACCATGCGCACAAACTCGCTCAGATCCATCACCAGGTACTCAAAGCGCTCGCTGAGGCCGCGCGTGCCCTCGGAGCGGCCATGCCCTCGATGATCGTAGGTCCAGACGGCGTAGCCGTCGCCGATGAGCGCCTCGATCACATGTTTATAGCGCCCGCTATGCTCGGCGTAGCCGTGAACCAGCACAATGTCCGCACGGGGATGCTCGGGCAGCCATGCCTCATAGAACAGGGCTAGCCCCTTGACGCCACTCCAGGTTGCAGATTGATAGTCGGTCATGGATGCTCCTTTTGCATAGATGAGCGATTGCTATTCAACAAGCTCGGCATACACATTGCGAATTTGACGGTACTTGACCTGCCAGGTCAGGTGCTTGAGCGTATGCTGATGACCAGCAGCGCCCATGCGCTGTGCCAGTTGACGATCATCCAAGAGTTGGGCCAGGCGCTGTGCGAGCGCGCGCTCATCGCCAAAGGGCACCAGAAAGCCAGTTTCGCCGTCTGTGATCACATCGGGCACGCCGCCAGCGTACGCGCCGATCACCGGCAGATGATAGAGCCAAGCCTCAAGGTACACGATGCCAAACGAGTCGGTGCGCGAAGGCATAGCGAACACGCTGGCGGCGGCCAGGGCATCGCGCTTGCGGGCTTCGGCGGCGCGCGGAAAAATATGGATGCGCTCGCGAATGTGGCTCGGCAAGACATCCCAGGCGCTCTCGAAGTGGGCCATGGGCGTGCCGATGAGCACCAGTCGCTCGTGGCGACCCTGCTGCCAGAGCTGCTGCATGGCGCTAATCAGATCAAGCGTGCCTTTATCGCGTGCCAGTGTGCCGATCGAGAGCACAAATGGCTCGTGGATACCAGTCTCTTGGCGGAAGCGCTCAGCATCGCCGCCCTGTAGCTCGGCAGGCTCTACGCCAACGCCGATACAACGCATAATAGCTTGCGGTATGCCGAGCTTGCGCAGGTACGCCTCCTCCGATGGTGTTTGAACAATAACGCGATCAGAGGTTTTCATAATCTCCACGTGGTGCGGCATAGTGTAGTAGCGCACGAGCGAGCGGTCATCAGGCACGCCGAGGTGCACATAGGGCGTGATGATGTGCGGCACGCCGTGCTTCCGGGCATAGCGCCAGGCAGGAATAAGCATAAAATCGAGCGTGATATTCGCGCTATGAATGAAATCAAAGCGCTGTGGCGTCATCGCCAGCGCGCGCTTGAACTCTGGCACCTGCGGTGTGATCTGGGCTAGCTGCAGCAAGAGCTTGGCTGTGCCCGGCAGGCGGCCCAGCTCCACCATCGCACGGCGCAGCACAGGATAGATGATCGGCGGGCCAGGCACGCGCTTAACCGGAAAGCGCTGGATGTTGACACCATTGTGATGCTCGGAGAGCGAGCGCACAACTCTGCGCCCGGCAGCCCAGAAGTGATCGAGATCCCAGGCATCGGTGGTCCACACCGTTACATCGTTGCCCTCGGCGGCGAGGCGCTCGGCGAGCACTTGGCAGACCAGCTCGGAGCCGCCTTGGTAGGGATAGTAGCGCTGGATAACATACAGTGCGTGCATAGGCTAGCGTCCACACTGGCGTGGATTCTGGGCCGCGTTGAGCAGGCGCTCGAACTCGGCGTGATAGTGTTGGGCGAGATCAGGGTCGTTGATAATCAAGAGATTTTCGTCGTTGCTTTTTTCCGCCGAGCCGGTGAAATTGTACGAGCCAGTGATGACGATACGCTGATCAATAATCATCACCTTGTTGTGGGCAACATAGCAGTTGCCGTCGGGGTAGCTCGGAATACCTGCTGCCTCAAGCGTAGCATATTCTGAGCCAGTGCCTTGGATGGAGCGCTTCTCCATCACCAGCCGCACATCGACGCCAGCCTGATGCAGCCCAATCAGCTCTTGGGCGGTCTCGTCGTCGGTGAACGAGAAGGCCAGCACATCGACCGACTGTTTGGCGCTGCGCAGCGCATCTAAGATGTGCGGCTGCACGCCGTCGGAGGGCGAGAAATAGGTCTCGATGCTCGCGCCGTTCGCTAGCTCTAGGCGCGGGTTGGGCGTGTTGGCTGGCGCGGACGAACCCATGCGGCCAGCGAACAGATCGCTGAAGCGCTGGACATAGTTTTGCACCAGCGGCTCAACCGTCGTGCGGATCATGTTGTTGTCGTTGCGATAGACGCCGTTGACGGTAAGGTTCATCGAGCCGGTCCAGAGCACGCGATCGTCAATCACGATGATCTTGTTGTGCATAAAGGCTGGTCGGCTATCGTAGGTGACGCCGACGCCGGCTTTTTCAAGCTGGCCCATCGCATCGGCCACCTCGGCTGACTCAAGATTTTCATCATCAACGACCATCTGCACCGTAACGCCGCGCTGCTTGGCTTGCAGCAGGGCCTGAGTTAGCGAGGGCAGGTCAAAGTCAAAGGCGGCGAGCTTAATCGACTGCTGGGCGCTGGCGAAGTCGGCGACTATCGCCGCATCAACGCCGCCGTGGTGGTTTTCGTCTGAGTCGGGGTAGACCGGGTGGGTGAAGTACGCCTGATACCATGCGCCGCTGTAGACGCCAGCTTTGTCGAGCGTAACCTGCGGCCCGCCGCTATCGTTGCCAACGGTGACGGGGGTTGGCTTTGCGGCCAGGTTGTCTAAGCCCCACCGATGCAGGTACGGGTCGAGATAGCCCTGCTGGTAGAGGTAGCCAGCACAGATCAGCACAATCAGCAGCAGCAGTTGCCAAAGCTTGACTGGCTTCGCTTTGCTGCTGGAGCGACCTGAGCGCGACTTGGTGGCTGACTTCGACTGCTTTGTGGACCGTGAGCTCGATGTTCGTCGGGCCATATGCTGCTGTTACTCCTTGTGCTGCCAGCGAAAAATAATCCAGTTGCGGCGGCGTGGGCGCGTTAGCCGGAACCTGGTCGTCACACCGTCGGCTGCTCGAGCAGCGAGTGGCGCTGGCGCTAGTGCACTCACAGGCGGTGGTGGCTGAGCGCTAGCACTTGGTGTGCTTGGCCCAGCGGCGTCAGCCTGGCCAGCGAGTTGCTGCAGGAGCGCAGCTTGGGCGCTGGCGCTGATCAGCGCAGGATCACTTGCGCCTGTGCGATTGACCGCGCGCATGGCGTCAAACACAGCGGCTGGTGCAGCGCCGCCGCGCAGGCGCTCCTCGGCCCACTTCAGCAGCGTCTGTGCGGCTGAATCGGTCAGATTATCGGTGAGGCGCTCGTTGCTGTACAGGCGCTCAAGGCTTTGATCAAGGTCGCTCATGGGTTGAGATCCAGTATTCTGTGGGCTGCCGCGCCGAGGCAGCGCGAGCGCGGCAGCGTGAAGGCTGATTAAGCGTCATGTGTGGCGCAAGCGGCCGTATCGAGCGCGCTGCTGTACGGCTGCCGTAGCTCTGTTGATGCACACGGTGTGCGGATCCAACCAGTTGAACTAGGGACGTCGCACGCCAAGCACGATGCGGCTGCCGCGCGGCACAAAGAAGCCATTCTCGACCGGCTGGCCATTGGCGGTGGCGCTGACAACCTGGTTGGGCTGAACCTGATCGAAGTTCGGTATTTGATCTGGCCCTTGCTCATCGACGACATCGAGGATCAGGTCGGGATTCTCACGAATGAGCGCTACCGCCTGCTCGCGGCTGAGGCCGATCACGCCAGGAAAGCGAATAACATCGCCTAGGCTGACGACCAGCTCCACCGTGCTGCCTTTATCAACCTTGAGCTGCGGATTGGGGTTTTGCCGAATGACAAAGCCCTGCTGGATCGCGGTGCTTGGCTCCTCGACCTTGCGTACTTGCAGGCCGAGCACTGCGAGTTGGCCCGCCGCCGAGTCGAACGACTGGCGCGTCAGATCTGGCAGCTCCACCTGCTCGGGGCCAAGGCTGAGGGTGAACGTGATCACGCTGCCCTTGGGCACGAGCGTGTCTGGAGCGATCGCCTGCTCGATGACCGTGGCGCGTGGGGCCTGGTCTGTGCGTGGCGGATTGCGAAACTCGCGGAAGCCCTGCTGCTGGATCAAGCTCAGCGCTTCGTTCTCGGTGAGGCCGATCAGATTGGGTGCGGCCACAAGCTCGACGGTTGGCGTTGGCTCGCCTGGCGGCGTGGTGGCGGTTGGCTGGGCGGCTGTGTTGCCAGAGCCACCAAATAGCTGCTGCACCTGTGGGATGAGGTCGGTGAACAAGGCCACGTAGAGCAGCCCGGCGATGCCGATGAGCAGCAGAAAGGCCAGCACAAACATGCCGCATCCGCCGGAGCGCCGCTTTGGCGGCCCATCTGGCGTGTCTTGCGCCAGCGGCGGCGGCACATTGAGCGGCTGGCGGCGGGGCTGTGAAGGCCGCGCGGGCCGCGATGCCTGCGCCTGGTTGCCATACGCATCGTAGGTGTCTGGGTTGATCACGGTAGGCGCATCAGGCTGAGAGGGCGTGCGGTAGGGCTGAGATTGGGCTGGGTGCGGCTGCGCTGGCACGGCCATGGTTGGCTGATCGCCGCGCTCGCGGTAGGTGCGCAGCAGCTCGGCAAACTGGCGTGCGGAGGCCGGGCGCTGCTCGGGGTCTTTGCTGAGCGCACGCAGCACGATCGTCTCTAGCTGCGGCGGAATAGCTGGGTTGAACTGGCGCGGCGGCGGTGGCGCGGACTGCACGTGCTGCATGGCCACCGCCAGCGGCGTGTCGCCGGTGAACGGCAGGCGTCCGGTGAGCATCTCATAGGTGACAACGCCAAGCGAGTAGACATCGGAGCGTGGGGTTGCCCCAAGGCCTTGGGCCTGCTCGGGAGCCAAGTAGTCAGCGGTGCCGAAGGTTGTGCCTGGGTCAGTGTAGGCCGATGAGCGGTCGCTTTTAGCGATGCCAAAATCGCCAAGGTGGACCTGATCGTTGCGATCCACAAGCACATTTTGGGGCTTGACATCGCGATGGACCATACCGGCCTGATGAGCCACCTCTAGCGCCTCGGCGATCTGCTGCACGAGGCGAATGGTGCGGTTGACCGGCAGCGGGCCTTCGAGCGCGATGATCTCTTTGAGGTCCGCGCCTTCGATGTACTCCATCACGATGTACTGCAGATTGCCCTCGTTGCCGACATCGTAGACGCGCACAATGTTTGGATGGTTGAGCCGTGCGGCGGAGTCGGCCTCGTGCTTGAAGCGTCGGAGAAACTGATCATCGCTGGCAAATTGGTTGTGCAGTATTTTAATTGCAACTTGGCGATTGAGGCGCTGGTCGCGCGCCAGATAGACTGTGGCCATGCCGCCGCGGCCGAGCCGCCGCTCGATCACAAAGCGGCCGCCAAGGATTTTCGGCTGTTGATCGTCTAGCATGCAGGTGTATCCTTCTCAGCAACCAACGCGGCATCAGACGTGGACCAGATGACGTGATCTGGGTTCAGCGCGGCGGCTGGTGTGCCTTCCAAGTGAGCGCGCAGGTGCGGCAGATGAATAACATCGTCGCGGTTGTAGCGCAGCAGCAGGTCGCGGGCGTGCACATCGCCGTAGGTGTCGTAGGCTTGCCACAGGCGCAGGGCCGCGCGGCCATCAATCCCGGCGGTGCTGCGCACGATGCCGAGCTTCTGCTCTACGACCTTCAGGCCGCCCCGCAGCTGGCGACGGCGACAGTCGCGCAGCAGATCGCGGTGCGCAAACTCGCTGCGCAGATCTGCGCCAAGAGCGCGCTTGATCACCGGCAGGTCAAAGCATGCTCCATTGAAGGTCCAGATTGTGCGCACTCCAGCCAGAGCGGCGTAGAGGTTAATATCAGACACGCCAGCGCCGATAAGCTGGATGGTGCCGCGATCTGGGCGATAGACGCCGATCACGCTGATGGTGCGGCTCCAGGTCGTTTCTATATCGAGATATGCGTCCATTGAGTTCCCTTCTAAGCGGGGGCATTATGGCACGACGTAGGCTAGGATGCAAATAATTATAGGCTACGCCAAGCGTGCTTCAACCTGATGATCAGTTGATAGGCTTGGCATGTGGGACTGGGATTAATGATCGAAAGGAGCGGTAGATGCGTTTTGGAGATTTGACCTATCGAGAGATCGCTGACTATGCTGCGGCCGATACGCTGGTGCTTGTTCCGACAGGCTGCACAGAGCAGCAAGGACCACATCTGCCGGTAGATTTTGACACTTGGTTTGCCGAAACGCTGATGCTGGCGGCCTCC
Organism: Herpetosiphonaceae bacterium; assembly: GCA_013538855.1. GTDB lineage: Bacteria > Chloroflexota > Chloroflexia > Chloroflexales > Herpetosiphonaceae > OHK22. The sequence continues at coordinate 51,742 of JABXJS010000279.1, read as the reverse complement.
GAGCGCTTGCAGGCGCAAGGTGTCGCAGCCTTGGTACTGCCGGTACTGCCGTTTGGCCCAACACCAGAGCATCGTGGCTACGGCAGCGGCTTCATTGATATTCCAGTTGCGCTGCACACAGCGTTGCTGCGCGCAGTGCTGGAATCGCTGCTGGCGCAGGGCTTTCGGCGCACGCTGATCTGGCGGGGCTGTGGTGGGCACGATCTTACGGCGCTTGTGGCATCCTTTAATCAACAGCATGCTGGCCAAGCCCATGTTGCACTGCCACCGCTGCCCTATCATGACCTCTGGTGTCGCTTGGGCGATGCGCACGTAGCTGGCGGGCATGCTGATAGCTTCACAACCTCGCTTGCGCTCTATCTGCGGCCTGCGGCTGTGCGGGCTAGCGCGATTCCTGCGCCGGAGCTTGCTCCTGTGGACTGGGATGATCCGGCGCTCGACTTTCGGCGCTACTCGGCCTCGGGGGTGATCGGCGATGCAACCAAGGCGAGTGCGGCGCTGGGCCGCCAGCTCTGGGCTGGCTGCGTCGATGCAGCGGTGGCGGCGATCTTGGCCAGCCAGGCTGTGGCGTAGCTTAGGCGGCCGTTGCCAAGAACGTAAGCACACGCTGCTGCACAAGCGTCGGCTGATCGGCGGTGAGCAGGTGGCCGCCGGCATCGATGATCTCGGCGGCGACAAGGCCAGGTATATCGCTGCGAGCGCGCTCAACCGCAGCGTGAGGCACGAAGATGCGCTCATCGGCACCCATCAAGATTAACGTTGGCGCGATGATTTTGCGCAGCTCGCTACGGCTCATTGGGCCGGGATTTTTCTGTGGCTTGAAGTGCTTGAGGTTATAGAGACCACGCGCAAACTGCTCGTACAGCGCAAAGTTGGGCGCAGCCGCCCGTGGCGAAGTAATAAAGCGCAGCATGCGGCGGATGGTGCGCTTGCTGGGCCAGAGCGCCGCTGGCAGCATCCAGCGCAGCACAGCGGCAGTGTTGGTTGTGGACAGGCCGTCGGGGCTGATGGCGGCCACGTGTGAGATCTGCGTGGGCATATGTGCGGCAAGCTTGAGCGTCATCCAGCCGCCGCCGGAGATGCCCACGCTGCGCACGCGATCAAGCTTGAGGGCGTGCAGCATGTCTTGGACCCACAGCGCGTAGGTGCTGCCGTGGGTTGGTGGGCGCACCGGAGCACTTTTGCCAGCATGGCCGATGATATCGGGCATATAGACACGGTAGTGCTGAAAGAGAAACGGGAACTCTGCCCCGATGGCACAGGCGCTGCCGTTCCAGCCATGGAACAGCAGCACTGGCGGTGCGTGCTGTGGCCCGCCAACAACCACATGGGTTGGGCCATAGCGGGTGGAGACCATGCGCGTGGTGTAGGGCACAGGCCCACAGTTTAACATCGAGTCGTAGTGCTGCATGACGGCGGCGTAGCCATAAGCTGAGCGGTAGAGCGACTGCATCAGTGGTCCTCCTTGTTCATGATTTTAGCCAAGGTGGTAGCTGCATCGGTGGCTCAACGGTGAGGTTAGAGGGCGGGCTGGGGGTCAATGTGCGTGCGAGCGGCGGCGGTGGCGCTCGCACGCTAATGGAGTTGGTGTGCGTGCTTGCTCGTTAGCGCAGCTCATTGGCGGCCACTCCGCCCCAGATCATACAGATGATCCAGAGGAACGGCAGTGCAACGCCAAGCGTGAGCGGAACGAGAATAATCGAGGCAAGCAGCATAATGATCGCGCCAGCGACTGTCGAGTAGAACATTCCCAGTGGCCCAAAGAAAAACGTCAGCAGCAGCGCCACGCCGACGCTCTTTGGCTGCCGGTAGACGACCGGCATATGCGCGTAGACGACCGGCTGCGCTGGCTGGGGCGGGTAGCCATTGATCACGTTGATCTGCTGTACTGGTGCGGCATAGGGCGGGTACATCGGCGGGCCGGGCTGAGTATAGCCGGGCTGGCCCTGCGGACCGTAGCTAGGCTGCATCTGCGGCGCGTAGCCAGGCTGCGGCGCATAGCCGGGCTGCGGCGGATAGTATGGCTGTGGTGGATATGAGCTGCCTGGCGGCAGCGGTGGGTACATGGGCTGGCTATTTGTCGCTGCTGACATCGGATAGGTCGGCGCAGGTGCTGGCGGATAGCTGGGCGGTGCGGGTGGATTAAAGCTGCCTTCAACCTGCATGGTTTGCCCAGTATACCCTAGCGTGCGCCCACAATTGGTACAAAACTGAGCCGAACGACTCACGCGTGAGTCGCATGACGGACACTGTGTGTAGTCCATGGCGCTAGCCTTTCTGATGGCGCTGTCGATAGTTGGTGCATAGAGTGTACACACCACGCGTGCGAAAGGGGAGAGACAAAAGGTCCTCTCTTGCATGATCACGTTGAGTATAGCAGATTTAGGCACCAGCGGTAAGACGTTTTGGGGCTAGCGCAGGTTGCACTCAGACCGCAGCAAAAGACGGTCTGGCTCGCTGCCAGACCGTCGGTGAACGCAGGATCATTGGTTGATTCTAGCCGTGCTGAGCGGCCCAGTCGCGCATAAAGCTGGCCAGCGCCTCGGCTCCAGCGATGGGCATGGCGTTGTAGACCGAGGCACGGATGCCGCCGACCGAGCGGTGGCCCTTGAGGCCGATCATGCCCTGCTGCTTGGCATCAGCAACGAACTGCTGCTCTAGCTCTGGCGTGGGCAGACGGAACGTGATGTTCATCAGTGAGCGGCTGTCGGGCAGCGCGTGGCCGCGGTAGAAGCCCTGCGACTCATCGATCGTGCTGTAGATGATGCCGGCCTTGCGCTCGTTGTGCTTGGCCATGCCCTCCAGGCCGCCCTGGCCCTCGATCCACTGCAGCACGAGGTCGAGCATATACACGGCATAGGCTGGCGGCGTGTTGTAGAGCGAGTTGTTGGCGGCGTAGGTGGCGTACTTGAACATGGTGGGCAGCTCGGGGTTGGCCTGCGCCATCCAGTCCTCGCGAATGAGCACCACCGTGAGGCCGGCGGGGCCAAGGTTCTTCTGGGCACCAGCGTAGATCAGCGCGTACTTGTCGGCAGGCAGCGGCCGCGACAGGATGTCGCTGCTCATATCGGCGACCAGCGGACGGTCACCGACAGCAGGCGTGGTGTGCCACTGCGTGCCGAAGATCGTGTTGTTGGTGGTGATATGCACATAGGCCGCATCCGGGCTGAGCGTGACCTCGTCGCCACGCGGGATGCGGTTGAAGTTGTCGGCTTTGGTGCTGGCCGCGATGGTGGCGGAGCCAATCTTCGCCGCCTCGGCGTGCGCCTTCACCGACCATGTGCCCGTCAGGATGTAGTCAGCCACAGCGTTGGGGCCGAGGAAATTTAGTGGAACGAACGCGAACTGGGAGCTGGCCCCGCCCTGCATAAACAGCACACGGTAGCCATCGCCAAGGCCCAGCAGCTGCTTGAAGCGCTGCTCGGCGCTGCTGTTGATCGCCTCGTACTCTTTCGAGCGGTGGCTGGTCTCAAGGATCGAGATGCCTGTTCCCTTGTAGTCGCGAAGTTCGTTCTGGGCTTGCTCCAGCACTGCCGCAGGCAGAATTGCTGGACCTGCATTAAAATTATAGACGGTCATGAAAAATCTCCTACTTGCCCGAGTGGTCCTGCGAACAGCAGCCGCAATTATATGCGCAAGCTTAGGCCAGCGCAAAGTGACGCACCAGCACATCTAAGATTGCCAGAAGATCGTTAACACGCTACACTGCCTTGCAGATCTCTGCGCTGTTGTCACCGCTGCGCTGACGGCGCGCGTGTATCTGCGCCGCCCGTGGTTTGCTGTGCCTAGTCTTTTAGAAGATGCCTATGACAACAACACCGCTACACGATATGATCCTTTCGCTGCTGGAGTCAACCGCACCTGAGCTGCGCTCGCAGCACCTGCGCGCCTTTGGAGCCGACTGCCATGGGCAGCAGGTGGAGCCGCACACGCTGTCGAGTGCCGGCCTCGCCGCTGCCAATCAGGCGAGCCTCGACCCGGCTCCGATTGTGACCGATTTGCTGCTGGGCTATGCCGCCGCCCGCGAGGAAAGCCGCACCCGCCACTGGGAGACGCACCTGCTGCGGCGAGTCCAGCAGCTCGACGGCCTGCACCGCGTGATCAGCGCCGCAAACTCCACGCTCGATCTCGACGCGTCGCTGCAGACGGTCGTGGAGACTGTGGCTGAGGTGATGCACGTCGATGCCTGCTCGGTCTTTTTGTTCGATCAGCACACGCGCAAGCTCTCGCTGCGCGCCACCTATGGCCTGAACACCCGCGCGATCGGCCAGATCGTGATCAAGCTCGGCGAGGGCGTCACCGGCTGGGCTGGCGAGATCGGCAAGCCGGTGGCGGTGACCGATGTGCAGGATGAGCCGCGCTATCAGTATGAGCCGATGCTCGGCGAGTGGCAGTTTCGCTCGCTGCTGTGTGTGCCGATTATCCTCTTCGCCTCAGAGAAGCACTCGGTCGAGCAGCTGCAGGGCGTGATCACCGTGCAGACGGAGGAGCCGCACGAGTATACCGCCGAGCAGATCTCCTACCTTGAGGTTGTCTCTGGCGAGATCGCCCTCTCGGTGGCCAACGCGCAGCTGTTTCAGCAGACCGACGACCGCCTGCACCAGAAGGTGCGCGAGCTGGCCACGCTGCAGCGCGTGACCTCGGCGCTGGCCTCGACGCTGGACCTGGATACGCTGCTCGGGCTGATTGTGGAGCAGGCGGTGCGCATCGCGCGCGTTGATCGCGCCGAGGTGTTTCAGATCAGCCCCAACGGCCGCGTGCGTCAGATGGCCGAGTCGGGCACGCCGCGCTCGGTCGGCGTTGACGACCTGATCGACCAAGTGCTGCGCGAGCGCCGCCCGATCGCTGTGCCAAACGCCTACACCGATGAGCGCTGGCCCAGCGTGCAGACCCTGGCCTACAACGATGGCTATCACTCGCTGTTTACGCTGCCGCTGCGCACTGGCCAGCGCATCACGGGCGCGCTGTGCTTCTACAGCCACGCCGAGCACCACATCGACTATGAGCATGTGCAGCTGCTCAGCACCTTCGCCGATGAGGCCGCAATCGCGCTAGAGAACGCCCGCCTCTACGAGGAGACGCAGCGCAACCTGGCGATTAAATCGACCTTGCTGCAGGAGATCCACCACCGCGTGCGCAACAATCTCCAGACAATCCTGGCCCTGCTCACAATGCAGGCGCGGCGGCTCAAGCCCAACTCAACTGGGCGCTCTGCGCTTGAGGACAGCGTGCGGCGCGTGCAGGCGATTGCGGCGGTGCACAACCTGCTCAGCCGCGACGATATCGGCACAACGTCGGTGCAGGAGATCGCGAAGCAGGTCGCTGACAATGTGCAGATGACGGTGGTCGATGAGCTAGACATCCAGTTTGAGGTCACTGGTGATTCGGTCGAGGTTAGCTCGCGCGAGGCCACGCTGCTGGCGATTGTGATCAACGAGCTGGTGGGCAATGCCTGCGATCATGGCCTGAGCGCCAACGGCGGCACAATTGGCATCGATGCCTGGCGTGTTGATGGCCACGCCTATGTGCAGGTGCGCGACGATGGGCCACGGCGTCCACCGGCCCGCCGCCGCCATAGCACCGGCCTAGGGCTACAGATCATCGAAAATCTTGTCAACGTCGATCTGCGCGGCAAGTTCGAGTTCAAGCGCGATGATCAGTGGACGCGGGCCATCGTCTGCTTTACGCCTGATGACGACGACGATTTTTAGCACGGCTGGAGGAGGCTGCTGGTGCAGGTTTCGCTCATCTGTACGGTGAAAAACGAGGCGGACAACATCACGGCGCTGATTGAGTCGATGCTGGCGCAGACGCGCCCGCCGGACGAGATTGTGATCAACGACTGTGGCTCGACCGATGCCACGGCGACGCTGGTGCAGGCCGCTATCGCCCGTGGCGCGCCGATCCGGCTGGTTGCCGGCGGCTGGAATATCTCGTCTGGGCGCAACAACGCTATTCGCCACGCCCGTGGGCCGCTGATCGCCTCGACCGATGCCGGGCTGCTGCTTGATCCGCACTGGCTGGAGCGGATTATCGCGCCACTAGAGCGCGACGAGGCCGACCTTGTGGCGGGCTTCTACCAGGCGGCTCCGCGCAGCGTGCTGGAGCTGGCGATTGGCGCGACCAACTATCCGCTGGCCGCCGAGGTCGATCCGACGCGCTTTTTGGCGGCGGGGCAGTCGGTGGCCTTTCGCAAGCAGGTGTGGGAAGCAGCTGGCGGCTATCCCGAGTGGGCTGATCACTGTGAAGACCTTGTGTTTGATCGGGCGGTGGCGGCGGCGGGCTTCCGCACGACGGCGGCGCTCGATGCGGTGGTGCACTTCACGCCGCGCTCATCGCTGGCGGCGCTGGCTCGTCAGTACTTCTTCTATGCCCGTGGCGATGGCGTGGCCAAGCTCTGGCCGCGGCGGCACGCTATCCGCTACGCTACCTACGCCGGGCTGCTGAGCGTGCTGCTGCTGGCGCGACGGCGACCATGGATGCTGCTCCTGCTTGCGCCAGGGCTGGTGGCCTACACGCGCCGCCCCTACCGACGTCTGTGGCAGCAGTCGGCGGGGCTGCCCTGGCGCACGCGTGGCCTCGCCCTGCTGCTGCCGCCGCTGGTGCGCCTGGTCGGCGACCTGGCTAAGATGGCTGGCTATCCAGTGGGCATTGGGCGGCGCTGGCTGGGCCGTCGCTGAACCATCCTGCGCGGCCTGCGGCTGCTGCTGGGCTGTGCCGTTGCGCGATGATGGAGTTAAACCAACAGTGCTGTATGACTCCCCGATCACACGGGCCGCGTGGTTTGGAAAGATAGAGCATTTTCGTCGCCACGACTGCTGTTCTACCCGCTGCACCAGTGTCTCTGCCTGATGGGCATTGGGGATCAGTTGTCCTCCAGATTTGAGCACTTCTCATCGCTCTTGGTGGCTATGCAGTGCGGGCCGCGTTTTGTATGAAAACGTGTATGGCTTATGGTCTTGCTGCGGCCCTGGTTGATCGCCTATACTCAGCCTCCTGAGCGCTGCGATTGCGCGCTGCATGGCGTTGATTGTGCACCGCGTCTTGAGCGGACCGCGCCAGTGGTGCTGGCACGCAGCTGTGTCGATGGAGGATGTATGTGGCAGCGAGTTTTCCTTGGTCTAGCGATACTGGTGAGTCTGTGCGCCTGTGGTTCGGTGGATGTCGCTGAAGAGACGCCAACGCCGCCCGCGCCAACTGCGGCGAGCGCTGCGCCGAGCGCCACCCCATCCGCTGTGGTGCTGCCGAGCGCTACGCCTGCGCCGGTCGAGCCAAGCGCCACGCTGGATAGCACCGCGCTGCTGCCTGCGCCGCTGTATGTGCTATCGAACCAGTCCGGCTCCTATCAGGTTTGGCGGCTGGGTCGTGATGGCACAACTGTTGAGCAGATTACGGATGAGCCGGAATCGGTGCAGAGCTACAGCGTGTCGCCTGTTGATGGCGCAGTGGTCTATGTCAGCGACAATATGCTGCTGTTGGTCGATGCGCACGGCGAGCAGCGCACGGTGCTGTTTGCGCCCCCGACTGTTGATGCCACCAGCAGCGATAGCGGCGCGCTGTACAAAACGACGCTACTTGATCCTGTTTGGTCGCCAGATGGCCTGACGATTGCCGTGCGCTATGGCGGGCTGGCGCTTGTGCCGCGCAGCGGCGGCGAGCCAACGCTGATCTGGCCCGATCTGCCGGAGACGCGCAGCGATGTGGTTGACTTCTTCCCGCTGCGCGAGCTATACGGCCCCGTTGAGTGGTCGCCTGACGGCCAGCGCATGCTGATGGCGGTAAACTATATGCCGGAAGGTGGCACGCTGGCGGTGTTTGATTTTAGCACTACCTCGGTCATCACCCTGACCAGCCCCGACGGCATGGTCTGCTGCGATGCGCACTGGACCGCCGACGGCACAGCGATTCTCTACGCGAACTCTGGCTTTGGGATGGTGCCGCCGGGCCTCTGGCGTGCCGATGCGCGCACCGGCAGCAGTAAGCGCCTAGTGCCGGTGGCGGAGGCTGGCCCATGGACGCTGGTTGCAGCACCGCTGCAGCGCTCCGATGGTGCGGTGCTGGCGCTGGTGCAGCAGACCGATAGCGAGGCCGTTGCTGCGGGCGAGATGCCACGCGCGCTGAAGCTGAGCCGCATCGCCGTTGATGGCTCAATCCAGCCGCTGAGCGATGAGGAGTTCGATGTTGTGTGGGCCACGTGGCTGCCGGACCGCTCGGGCATGGTGGCGCAAGACTTCACTGAAAGCGCGCCGCTGTGGCTCCTGCGCTGGGAGAGCACGACGGTGGAGCTGCCGCTCACCGGCTACCATCCGCTGTGGGGGCCGCAGCAGCCGTAGGGTATGGTGATCGGCGGATGTTGGTTGGAAGACGCTGGTCGCGGCGAATGTGTGACCACGGTGCGAGCAGGGCAGCAGCACAGCTGAACGACTCAGGTGCTGTCGCCATCAGCATACCGCTGCGCGGCAGCAGCCGTAGCGCATGGTGATCGGCGGATGCTGGTTGGCAGACGCTCGCGGCGGCGGACGTTTGGCCACGGTGCGAGCAGGGCAGCAGCACAGCTGAACGACTCAGGTGCTGTCGCCATCAGCATACCGCTGCGCCGCAGCAGCCGTAGGGCATGGTGATCGGCGGATGCTGGTTGGCAGACGCTCGCGGCGGCGGACGTTTGGCCACGCTGCGGACAGTGCAGCAGAGCAAGCGCACGATGCAGGCCGAGCTTCAATCACCCTACGACTGCGCCGCTGCTGCGGAATAGTGCTGGTCGGCGGATCAGTCGGGCCGCAGGCAACACGAGCGCGCCTGGTCTTCATTGAGCTGTAGATGCAACATGCACGGACGATCACCAGCGACCACCAGCCTGATCCTGGTGGTCGCTGGCTGCATAGCAGGCTAGAGACCTTTGTAGGCTCCGCCATCGACGAGGATGGTTTGGCCGGTGATGTAGCTGGCGCGGGTTGAGGCAAGGAAGGCGATGGCTGCGCCGACCTCCTCTGGCTCGGCCATGCGGCCAAGGGCGGTGTTGGTGGTGATGGCGGCGGTGGCCTGCTCGAACGATACGCCCTGCTGGCTGGCACGGTGGTTGAAGATCTCGTCCATGCGCGCCGTGCGCGTGTAGCCGGGGCCGACGTTGTTGACCGTAATGCCCTCGCGGCCAAGCTCGGTGGCCAAGACGCGCACAAGGCCCATCACGCCAGGGCGCACAGCGCTGGAGATGACCAGGTCGTCGAGCGGCTGCTTGACCGACACCGAGGTGATGGTGATGATGCGGCCCCAGCCCGCCTGGCGCAGATGCGGCAGCGCCGTACGAATCAGCTGCACCGTGCTTAGGAAGTTCAGCTGCCAGCCGCGCTCCCAGTCGGCATCGCTGAGATCGTCGAAACGCCCGCCGCGTGCTCCGCCAGCGTTGGCGACCAGCACATGCAGGCTACCGAAGCGCTCGACAGTGGCGCTGATCGCCTGCTCGACCTGCTCGGGGACGGTGACATCGGCGACCAAGGGCAGCACCTCGCTGCCGGTTGCGCTGCGAATCTCGGCGGCGGCGGCCTCAATGTCAGCCTGTTTGCGGGCGCAGATCGCCACCTGTGCGCCCTCGCGCGCCAGCTCCAGCGCAGCAGCCTTGCCTAGGCCGTGGCTGGCGGCAGCAACAAACGCGACCTTCCCGTTCAAGCCAAGGTCCATACTTCCTCCTTGCAATGTGACCTGTCCAGGCAACGAGCCTTTCTCGTACCCATCAGCAGATCATCCCTGATGAAGCGTTTAAACAGTACCATGGATGCTAGTGCTGGCGGCGAGGATTTTGCTATAATCAGGCCACCCAGAAGTTTGTTTTGAGGAGCTGTGGCCGTGCGAGTGTCGCATCCGCAAACCCCACGCCAGCTAGCGCTGTGGAGCGCCAGTCTCGTTTTGATTGGGCTGTGTATCCCTGCCGTGCTCTGGCTTGCTTGGCGCAGCGTGCCTGTGGCTGAAGGGCCAGCACCAACGCTCGAGATTGTGCGCGTCGCCCGCAGCGAGGCTGACCGCATTCCAGCCGACTGGCAGCCACCGGACCTGAATCCGCAGCTGGAGGTGGACGTGCGTGCCATCCCTGAGACGCTGCCGCTCTCGCAGACGGCGACGCTCAGCGCGGCGCTGCCGCTGGCCAGCCAGGCCTTCAGCGTCACCGCCGCAGCGCTGGTGGTGAGCGAGGCGCTCAATGTGCGCGATGGGCCTGGTGGCGAATATGTGCCCCTGATCACGCTGAATAACTCCACTGTGATAACCGTGGTTGGGCGCTACGCCGGCTGGTACCAGGTGGTCACGCCTGATCAGGTGCTTGGCTGGGTTGATAGCGATTTTGTAGCGACAAACGTCAACAGCGCCACCCTGCCCACACCGGCCGCTATTCCCGACGCCGCCCCAGTGCTAGCTGCCCAGCTGTTGCCTGAGATCAGCGGCGCAAACTTGCGCCAGGACCCATCGCTGCGCGCCGAGTCGCTGGAGGTGGTGCGCCCGGCCTACGGCGATGTTGTCCTGCTCAAGCGCTTCGACGACTGGTATCAGGTGCGCACGCCTGGCGGCAGCGAGGGCTGGATCGCCGCCGAGCTGATCACCACTACGGACTATATTGCGCGGCGCGTGCCGGTGCTCACCGCATCGCCAGCGGCGCTTGCCGCCGTGCGGCTTGCGCGCCAGTACATCGGCTACCCCTACGTGTGGGGCGCGGAAACGCCGCGGGCGGGCTTCGATTGCTCTGGACTGGTCAAGTATGTCTATGGTCGGCTGGGGCTTGATCTGCCGCACGGCAGCCGCGAGCAGTGGAGCGCGCGCTACGGCGAGAAGATCTATGATCAGGCGCTGCTGCGGCCTGGCGATATCATATTTTTTGAAAATACCTATCGGCGCGGCATCAGCCATGTGGGCATCTATGCTGGCGACCGCCTGATCATCCAGGCGATCTCAGAGTCGGTTGGTGTGCGCGTGTCGAGCCTTGATGAAGCGTACTGGGCCGAGCGCTATGTTGGCGCGATCCGGCCCTTCCCCTGATAAGGAGCTAGCATGAAATTAGGTGCGTTGCCCTATCCATCACGCCGTATGCCTGCTGTCGCGCGGCGCGGCATGATCGCTACGAGCCAGCCGCTGGCCGCCCTGGCCGGGCTGATGACGCTTGAGGCTGGTGGCACAGCTGTTGATGCGGCGGTGGCTGCTGCTGCCACCCTCACTGTGGTCGAGCCAACCTCAAACGGCATTGGCGGCGATGCATTTGCCCTGGTGTGGGATGGCGCACGGCTGCATGGTCTCAACGGCTCTGGCCGCGCCCCGGCCGCGCTCACGCCTGCGCAGCTCAGCGACGCTGGGCATACGGCGGTGCCCAGCCACGGCTGGCTGCCAGTCACGGTGCCAGGTGCGCCACGCGCTTGGCACGATCTGCATGCGCGCTTTGGCCGACTTGACTTCGAACGCGTCATCTCGCCTGCAATCGCCGCCGCCGAGGATGGCTACGCGGTCTCGCCAATTGTGGCCCAGTACTGGGGCTACGCCTTTCGGCGCTACAGCCAGATGCTGGCGGACTTGCCGCTCTTGCAGCACTGGTTCAACACCTTCACCTACCGTGATCAGGCTCCAACTGCTGGCGGCCTCTGGCGCTCGCGGCGCATGGCGCGCACGCTGCGGCGCATCGCGCAGAGCGGCGCAGACGACTTCTACACCGGCGAGTTGGCTGAGCGCATCGTCGCCTTTGCCCAGGCGACCGGCGGCTTTCTCAGCGCCGCTGATCTGGCCCAGCACACCAGCACCTGGGTCGAGCCGATCAGCACCAACTATCGCGGCTACGATGTGTGGGAGATTCCGCCGAACGGCCAGGGCCTGGCTGCGCTGATCGCCCTGAATATTCTTGAGGGCTTTGATCTGCGCCAGGTGCCGCGCGACTCGCTGCAGGCCTATCATCTGCAGATCGAGGCCATGAAGCTGGCCTTTGCCGATGCGCATCGCTATATCGCCGACCCTGAGCACACGCATGTGCCGACGCAGGCGCTGCTGTCGAAGCGCTACGCCGCTGAGCGCCGCGCGCTGATCGGCGACAGCGCCCAATCCGTCGGCCACGGCGAGCTGCCCAAGGGCGGCACGGTCTACCTGTGTGTCGCCGATGGCGATGGTATGATGGTCAGCTATATTCAGTCGAACTATATGGGCTTTGGCTCTGGTGTGGTCGTGCCTGACACCGGCATCGCGCTGCAAAACCGCGGCGCAGGCTTTAGCCTTGATCCAGCGCACCCCAACGTGCTGGCTCCTGGCAAGCGCCCGTTCCACACCATCATCCCGGCCTTCCTCACACGCGACGGCGAGCCAGTTGGACCCTTCGGCGTGATGGGCGGGGCGATGCAGCCGCAGGGCCACGTGCAGATGGTGCTCAATACCATCGACTGGGATCTCAACCCACAGGCGAGCCTCGATGCGCCACGCTGGCAGTTCGTCGCTGGCATGAACGTGCTGCTCGAGTACGGCGTGCCGCAGCATATCATCGAGGGCCTGGATGCGCTGGGCCACAATGTCGATGTGCGGGCCGAGGGTGGAACATTTGGCCGCGGCCAAATTATCTGGCGCATGGAGAATGGCTCGCTCGTGGCCGGCAGCGACCCGCGCGCTGACGGCTTGGCCATCGGGTTCTAGTCGCTGCGCACCTGCACTGCGCGAATGTCGAGATGCTGCTGGCGCTCGATCTCAACCAGGCCGCTGCGCAGCCGACCGCTCGGCCGCACAACCGCGTACTGATTGTCGATCCAGATTACCAGGCCCAGCGGCCCCTGCGGTGCAAGCGTGGTCTGGAGCACCGCGACGCCATCGACGCTGAAGTCCAGCCTGTCGGATCGCCAGCGTATTTGGTACTCGCGCCAGCGATCCGTAGCTCCGCGCACCGGGGCCATGCGCGCCCGCAGCCCGGCGACCTGGCCCAGCGGCCAGAGCCAGCGGCGTGTCGGCGGCAGCCACATCAGCGGCAGCGCCAGCGGAGCCAGCGGCAGCAGCGCCTTGGTTGGCCAGCGGCTGGCGTCGAGTGTCATCGCGAGCCAGCCTTGGCCCGGCACCACGCTGTCTAGGGCTAGCTCGTTGGGCGGCGGGGCATGGAAAAACCAGGCCACCTGCGGCAGCGCCAGCCGCCGGGTGCGGCTGCCGCCAGGGTCGTTCCAGAAGCCAAAGCCAGCGGTGCCGCCCCATGCGGCGCTGGCGTCAAGGCGCGCCTGGAGCGTCAGGGTCAGCGGTGGCTGCCAGCGCAGGTTGCCCTCGGCATGGCCATAGTCGTCGATCTGTGCATCGCTGTAGTGCTGGCGCGTGGTCGGCGGCAGCAGCAGGCGCAGGCCCTCGGCATGCTCAAATACTTGGCCGCCGTTGGGCGTCCAGGTGTGCCAATAGTTAAGCAAGTTAAGTGAATTGTTACGGTTCATCAGCGTATTCTCGTGGTATGATCAAACAGTATTGCCTTGATGTACCTCTGGAGTGTCACCATGCAAAGAACTGTAACGATTGTTGCAACAGCGACCAACCAAACACTCGCCCGTGGAATCGAGGGTCAGTCGGCGGTGCGGCTCGAAGGCAACTGGTACTTTGACCCGACCAACGTTGAGCACGCCCCGCTCCAAGAAACAGATCGCTTGTATGTCTGCCCGCATAAGGGCACCTGCAACTGGATCGACTTGGCGCTGACTGATGCTACAATTCCTGATGTGGCCTGGGTCTATCACAATGTAAAGCCTAACTATGAGTATATCAAAGACTGGATCGGCTTCTACGGTGGCACCCGCGAGGCCACGCGCGAAGTCTGGGAGTACGAATCCTAGCTCGCGACACTGTTGACGCTTAGAGCCAGGGTCGCCTGGCTTGTGTGCAGCGCTCTGCTTGGCTCCCGCTAGAGTCAGCAGGGCGCTTTCAAGGATGGATGAACAATGTCTAACCTCGTTGAGACACGCCAGCGCGAGATGGTGTTTGAGATTGTGCTCAATCGCCCGGAGAAGCGCAACGCCATTAGCTGGGAGCTGGGCCAGCAGCTCCTGGACGCGCTCGATGCCGCCATCCAGGCCGAGGGCGTGCGCGTGGTGCTGCTGCGCGGCGCTGGCCCGATGTTCTCCGCTGGCATCGACCTGAATGATCTCGCCGCGCTGCCCACCCGCTACGGCCCCAGCTGGGCACGCCATATGCGCGCTATCACCGACGACTGGCAGCGTGTCACCACCCGCCTGGAGCGGCTCGAGCTGCCGACAATCGCGCTGCTCCACGGTGCGGCTCTGGGCTTGGCCTTCGAGGTCGCCCTCGCCTGCGACTTCCGCATCGCTGCCCATGGCACGCGCTTGGGCCTGCCGGAGACGCGCCTTGGCATCGTGCCCGATGTCGGCGGTACCACGCGCCTGACGCGCATTGTCGGCCCGGCCCGCGCCAAGGAGCTAATTCTCACCGGTCGCACCGTCACAGCGCAGGATGTGGCCGACTGGGGCCTGCTCACCCAGGTCGTGGCCGCCGATGCGCTGGACGCCGCCGCCGACACGCTCGTGGCCGAGCTGGCGCAGGCCGCCCCGCTGGCCGTGGGCATGGCCAAGCGCGTGATCGACGGTATGGCCGATGTCGAGCGCGGCCTGCTGCTGGAGGGCTGGGCGCAGAGCCAGCTCATTCGCACCAACGATTTTATGGCTGGTGTGCAGGCGGCTATAGAGCGCCGTGCCGCCGAGTTCAAGGGCGAGTAGCATGCTGCTTGAGCTAGCCATCGGCGATGCCTATGGGGCGGGCTTTGAGTATGCTCGCCCTTCGCTGTCCCGCCCCAACGACCTGAGCGGCTACTTCGCCCACCCGCGCCACCACGCGCTGCTGCCTGGCTGCTACACCGATGACACCCAGCTGAGCTTGGCCATCGCCGAGGCCATCGTCGCCGACGACCCCTGGACGCCACGCTCGCTGGCCGAGCGCCTGCTCAACGCCTTTCAGCGCGATCCGCGCCCTGGCTATGCGCAGGGCTTTTACGATTTTTTGCGCACCGTCAGCGACGCCGAGGACTTCTTACGCCGCATCCGGCCCGACAGCGAGAAGAACGGCGCGGCCATGCGCGCTACGCCCATCGGCGTTCTGCCCAGCATCGACGGCGTGCTGGAGCGCGCCGAGGTCCAGGCGCGCCTGACCCACGCCACGCGCATTGGCGTTGGCTCGGCGCAGGCGGCGGCGCTGATGACGCACTACTTCCTCTATGACCTCGGCCCGAAGGCTAAGCTCGGCCAGTTCCTCGATCACTATGTGCCCGGCTTCGACTGGAGCGAGCCATGGTCCGGCAAGGTCGGCGGCGCTGGCTGGATGTGCATCCTCGCCGCTGTCACGGCCATCCAGCGCCAGCTGACCCTGAGCGCCATCCTAACCACCTGCATCGACTACGGCGGCGATGTTGACACGGTGGCGACCATCGCCATGGCCGCCGCTGCCTGTAGCCGCGAGGTCGTGCGCGACCTACCACCGGCGCTCGTCGCGGGCCTAGAGAACGGGGCCTATGGCCGCGAGTATATCCGCACCCTCGACCGCGAGCTGCTGGCCTGCGTGCAGCTCTAGCGCCGCGCCGCCACCCTGCGTGGCGCAAGCCACCCGCAGCTGCGGCAATGCCACCTGTGAACGGGCGGGCTAGCACCAGCGCAGGCTCCTCCTTTGAGCTGTTTTGACATAACGAGGCGGGTTTTTTTCAACAAAAACCTGCCACCGTAGCTCATCGGCGGCGCTAAAACGACGGTTTTGGCAGGATGCATGGTCGGCTTGTTGGGCACGGTCGAGCGTGCAGCAATCCGTGGTGCGTGGTTCGTTGACGGCGCAGGACGGCTCAGCGCGCGCACGCTGCTGGCGTGGAGCCCTAGCGCCGCCACCCTGCGTGGAGCAAGCCACCCGCAGCTGCGGCAATGCCACCTGTGAACGGGCGGGCTAGCACCAGCGCAGGCTCCTCCTTTGAGCTGATTTGACATAACGAGGCGGGTTTTTTCAACAAAAACCTGCCACCGTAGCTCGTTGGCGGCGCTAAAACGGCGGTTTGGCAGGATGGATGGGCCTGCGCTGGTGTGCGGTCGAGCGTGCAGCAATCCGTGGTGCGTGGTTCGTTGACGGCGCAGGACGGCTCAGCGAGCGCACGCTGATAGGGTGAAGTCAGAGCGCGCGCGGCGGATCGTGCGGCGCGGGCGGTTGATGCATGGTCGGCTGGTTGGGCACGGTCGAGTGTGCAGCAAGCCGTGGTGCGTGGTTAGGTGACGGCGCGGGACGGCTCAGCGCGTGCGATGCTGGCCGTCTCGCACCACCGTGCCGGTGACGTGTGCCCGATTACGCTGGGCTTGGCTGGGCAGGCAGGCGCTGAATGCAGGTCTGGTCGCTGGGGTCGGCGTGCTCGCGGTAGAGCAGCAGCGTGCCGGGGGCCAGCTCGCCGCGCAGATAGCTGTGCAGCGACTCGCGCATGCTCGGCCAGGTGATGGCCTGAGTGCGCGCAAGCGCCAGCTCGATCGGCGTAAACTCAGCGTGGCTGATGTCGCCGTCGGGGTCGTTGATGACGCCATCGCCGTGCCATGCGCCGACGACAAACGCCCAGGCCGTGACCAGCTCGGTGGGCCGCTGAATCTGTACGGCATAGGCGAGGTGGCTGACCGCAGCGACGGCTAGCCCGGCCTCCTCCTGCACCTCGCGCACCAGCGCGCTGACCAAGTCCTCGCCTGGCTCGACGAGGCCGCCTGGCGTCGTCCACTGCTCTGGCTGCCCTGGCGCGGTGTGGTAGCCGACAAGCAGAATCTGCCCGTCGCGCTCCAGCAGCCCTAGCACAATCTGAATCATGGTGGCTCCTTGCGCGTATCGGTGGTATCGAGCCTCCAGTATAGCAGAGCGCTGGCTGCCGCAGGGCAGATGTAAGCCGTCGATCACTGTGTGTAGCGCTGCTCAAACAGGGGCTATGCACGGTGCACTGAGCAGGGCAGAGCACACAGCGCTAGCCCGCCAGGCTTCAGTAGCAGCTTGACGGGCTAGCGCTAGGATTGAATGTGGAGTTAGCCAGCATCGGCGTTGGTGGAGTCGTTGAGGCGCGGCGACTTGGTCATCTCGGTCTCGCCGAGCGCACCCTGGTCGATTGGCTCGGTTTTGAGGCCGTCCTCGTCGCCGCGGAAGGGCGGAGTGGTGAGCATGCCGACATCGAGGTCGGCGACGAAGGTTTTGGGGGCCTCGGTGGGCTGCTCGGTGCGCTCCTCACCAACGTATGTTTGTTCGAACTCGTCGCTATCTTTGAACAGGCGGTCGTCGCTCATAGTGCACCTCCGGCTATTGGTTGCTCGCGTGCGAGCGGTGGTTTCATATCGCTCCATACATCTATAGCACGGAATAGACCAAGGCGCTGCTAGCGCTCCTTGCTGATGCCCAGGCGGCGGGCGAGATACTCGCTGACCAGATCGCGCTCGATGTTGATCTGGGTGAGCAGCTGATTGGTGGCGCGGATGGTCTCGTGGCCCATGGCCTCGCGCACCTCCTCGACGTTTTGCAGCTTGTCCTGAACCATGCGCGCGTAGCTGTGGCGGAAGCGGTGCAGGTGAAAGCCATCGATGCCGGCCTGGGTGGCATAGCGGCGCATGGTTTTATCGACGGCCTGCACGGTGAGCGGCTTCTCCTCCTCGGCGGCGACGGCGGCGCGGTCGTGGCGAATCCACAGCGGGTCCTCGGGCTGCATGGAGTCGAGGCGACCGCTGGCGGCGAGATAGTCGAGCAGCGCCTCGCGCAGATTAGTGTCCTTGATCGAGCGTGCGCGCTGCTTGCCGCCAAAGACGCGCACATAGAAGACCAGCTCGTCGTCCTTGATGATGATATTTTTCCAGCGCAGGCGCAGGATTTCGGCGCGGCTCATGCCGGTGAGCAGATAGAACATGAGCAGGGCATAGTCGCGGCGGCCGACAATATCGCCGGCCTCAGCGCGATCTTGAATGACCTGGATCATGTCCATGAGCTGCGTATCTTCGATCGGGCGGGCGTTGGCATAGGGGATGGGGGCCTTGGGGCGGGCGACGCGGACGGGGTTGAACTCGATGTGGCGTGAGCGGGCTGGGTCTTTGAGCAGCCACTCATAGAAGGACGAGACGCGGCTAACCCAGGCGTAGACGGTGCTGTCGGCGTAGCCATCGCGGCGCAGCTGCTGGTACCACTCGATCACATCGGCGGCGCGGGCCAGGTGCGGCGGCTTATCGGCGAAGAGAAAGAAGTCGAGCACGCTGCGCATTTTCGAGCGGATGACCTGCTCGGAGTTATCCATGGCGTGGTCGGTGACGACGGTGGCCCACTGCTCGATGGGGTTGAAGATCGCGAGCACCAGCTCCTCGTTGATCTGGCGCTCGGCAGGCACAAGCTCGGTGACATTGGCCTGTAGCTCGGCGGAATCTGGCTGCTGCTGCTCGTGCGCGCTGGGCTGTGGTTTGTTCGCATCGTTGGAGTTGCTGTCCATGCTGGCTCCTTCCACACTGCTAGGTCTACGCAGACGCTGCCCTTAAAGTTGTTTGTTGATCTAAAAATAACCTAACAACCAAGAGTATACCATAAGCATAGCAATCTGGCGCACACCTGTTTCACTCAACAAGCTGAATAGGGATTAGTGAGGGTGAAGTGATGACACAGCGTGGAATAACTGTCCGGGGCGGAGTGCGCCGCACGGGCGATGTGGACGCGCACTGACGTCGCCACGAGCGCGCCGCCAGCTTCTACGGGCGGCGCGCTCGTAAGTGCATGCTAGCCGCCAAGCTGCCTGCGGCGCTGGCGGTAGTCCTCCTCGGCGCGCTTATAGCTGCGGTGCTTGATGTATACGCGCAGGCCCATAGCGCTGGGCAGCAGCGCCGTCAGCAGAAAAATCTGCATGCTGATACTCGCGTCGCCAAGCTGATCTTGGGTTTGGAGATAGTACAAACCACCAATCACCACAATGCACAGCCCGATGACCAGCGCGGTGTACTGGCCGGTGGGCAGCGTGCGCCCATGGCGGGTGCCGATAGCGTAGCGCTCGCGCTCGTGCAGCCAGGCGTGCTCCAGCTCGGCGAGCTGCTGCTGCTGGCTCGATGGCTTGCTGCTGCTGATAACCTTGGCCTTGGCTTGATCGTACTCGGCGGCGCTCAGGCCGCCGCTGGTGTAGAGCTGATGCAGTCGCTCTAGCTCTTGGCTGATGCTCATTGCTTCTCTCTGCTAGTGATGGTCAGTGTATCTGTTTACGTGTGTGCACCTGGTCTGGTTGCAGGTGTGTGAGCAATGGGCGAGTGTTGAACCGCTGGACTGTGGTTGGGGGCGGGTCGGCGTGGTGCCGTGTCAGCGGCTCAGCCAGCGCACGCTATGGGCGCAGGGCTATGCTGGCGCTGCCACACGCCCACGTGCGATGGCTAAAGCAGTATGCTAGGGTTGAACCGCTGGTCTGTGGTTGGGGGCGGGTCGGCGTGGTGCATGCGTCAGCGGCTCAGCCAGCGCGGGCTGTGGGCGCAGGGCTGTGGGCGCACTGCCACACGCCCACGTGCGCTGGCTAAAGCAGTATGCTAGGGTAGCACGACCCTTGCCTACCTCTCCGATAGCACCCAAACACTGAACGTCGCGTCACTGTTGCCGAGCAAGAGCCGCTGCTAGTGGCCTTGGTCGCTTCTGTTCCTTCTGTGGCGGCTTAGTTGCAGCGCTCCACCAAGCGTATGCCCATAGTTGTCATAGTGTGTCCAGTTAGGTCTGAAGCTGGCGACAGTGGCGGCTAGCATGCCAGCAGCATGTGCTGCTTGATGTATGCAGCGGATCAGGCGTGCCGCCTGATTGTGCTAACGCGGCTGTTGATGGTTGCTGCTGGGGTGCGGGAGGCTGCGGCGGCAATGCTGCGCCCGCCGCGCTGAGCGCGCAGTGCGGCGGGCGGAGGTATGCGCGAGACGTGGTTAGCTAATCTCGTAGTGCTTGAGCTTTTTAGCGAACTCGGACTGCGCCAGATCGAGGGCGCGGGCGGCGTCCTCGTGGTTGCCCTCGTGCTGGGCCAGGGCCTCCTGCAGGGCCAGGCGCTCGACATCGGCGAGGACAGTTTGCAGACTTGCGCCCTCGCGCAGGCGGGCGGCGACATCGACCTGAAGGGCGGTGCGGCCGATGGGAGCGAGCGACAGATGCTCGCTGGTGATAACGCCGCCGCGGGCGAGAATCACCGCGCGCTCGATCTCGTGCTCAAGCTGGCGCACATTGCCGGGCCACTCATAGTCGACGAGCTTCTGCATGGCCTCCTCGGAGATCTGAGCTGGCTCGGCGGTGGGCGAGTAGCGGTACTTATCCAAGAAGTACTCGACCAGCAGCGGGATATCGCCGTGGCGGTGGCGCAGGGCGGGCAGGTGCAGCGTGATGACATTGAGGCGATAGAACAGGTCCTCGCGGAAGTTGCCCGAGCGCACCTCGGCCTCCAGATCGCGGTTGGTGGCGGCGATCACGCGCACATCGACGCGCACGGTGGTGGTGCCGCCGACGCGCTCGAACTCGCGCTCCTGCAGGACGCGCAGCAGCTTCTTCTGGGTGGAGAGCGTCATCTCGCCGACCTCATCGAGGAAGATCGTGCCCTTGTGGGCCAGCTCGAAGCGGCCCTTGCGCTGGGCCATCGCGCCGGTGAACGCGCCCTTCTCGTGGCCGAACAGCTCGCTTTCGAGCAGCGACTCCGGCAGGGCGGCGCAGTTGACCTTGACCATGGGGCCGTTGCGGCGTGCGGAGTTGACGTGCAGCGTCTGGGCGATCAGCTCCTTGCCGGTGCCGGTCTCGCCGGTGATGAGCACCGTAGCGTCGGTGTGGGCGACGCGCCCGATCTGCTTGTACAGCTCCTGCATCGGGCTGCTGTTGCCGATGATGCGGTCGCGCGGATCGAAGCTTTTGGCCTCTAGCTCGCGGACCTTGGAGGCCAGCTGCTGGTGGTCGAAGAGGCGCTTGACCACCAGCGTGACCTCCTCGACATCGAAGGGCTTGATGACATAGTCATAGGCCCCGATCTGGATGGCGCGGATGGCGGTGGATGACGTGCCGTGGGCGGTCATCATAATGACGGGAATGGCGTGGCCGGCCTTGCGCAGCTGCTCGAGGATGGTGAGGCCATCCTGGCCGGGCATGCGCACATCCATAATCAGCAGGTCGTACTCTGCGCCTGCGTTGAGCTTGCTGAGCACCTCGCCGCCGTGCTCGGCCGGCTCGGCGGTATATCCTTCTTCGTCGAAGACATCGCAGAGCAGGGTGCGAATGCCTGCATCGTCATCGGCGATTAAAATACGACGGTTTTCTGTTGCCACAGAACACCCCTTCCGTTAACAAAGACCTGCAGCATTGCAGGGAGGCTATTCCGCTTTGCGGCGCACAATACTGGCCCCGAGGGCGGCCAGGCGCTCGTCGATGCGCGCATAGCCGCGATCGATCTGGGCGATATTAGAGATAACGCTGGTGCCGCTGGCGCAAAGTGCTGCCAGAACCAAGGCCATACCGGCGCGAATATCGGGGCTGGTCAGGCGCTCGCCGTGGAGGCGAGCTGGGCCAACGACAACCGCGCGGTGTGGATCGCAGAGGATGACGCGTGCGCCCATGCTCAGGAGCTTATCGACAAAAAACAGGCGACCATCGAACATCTTCTGGTGGATGAGCACCGTGCCGTGGGCCTGGGTGGCGATCACCAGGGCGATGCTCATAAGGTCTGGCGGGAAGCCGGGCCAGGGGCTATCGTCGATCTTGGGGACGATGCCGTGGAGATCGTCCTGCACGCGCAGCTCCTGCTGGCCAGGGATGACGATATCGTTGCCGTCGTCCTCCCAGTGGACGCCGAGGCGACCGAACATAATGCGCGTCATGCGCTGTTCTTTGGGGCGGGCGTTGGCGATGCGCAGCGCGCTGCCGGTGACAGCGGCGAGGCCAATAAACGAGCCGACCTCCATGTAGTCGGGGCCGAGGGTGAACTCTGCGCCGTGGAGCTGGCTGACGCCGACGATCGTGAGCGTGTTGGTGCCGATGCCGCTGATCTGCGCGCCCATGGCATTGAGGCAGTTGCACAAGTCCTGCACGTGTGGCTCGGAGGCGGCGTTGTAGATAGTGGTTGGGCCATCGGCGAGCACAGCGGCGAGCACAGCCTGCTCGGTGCCCGTGACGCTCATCTCATCGAGGAACAGCTCGGTACCGTGCAGGCGGGTGCCGCTAAACTCATAGGCGGCCTTGGTGACCTGGACGTGGGCACCCAGGCTGCGCAGGGCCAGCACGTGCGTGTCGAGGCGGCGGTGGCCGATGCTATCGCCGCCGGGGCGCGCCAGGCGTGTGTGGCCAGCGCGGTGCAGCAGCGGGCCAGCGAGCAGAATCGAGGTGCGGATGCGGCTGGCCAAGGCCGGATCAGGATCGACGAGGTGCAGCGTCTCGGCGCGCAGGCGCAGCGTCGTGGGGCTGATCCACTCGGACTCAACGCCCATCGTGTTGAGCAGCTGGAGCTTGACGCGCACATCGCCGATGTCGGGCATGTTGTGCAGCACAAGCGGCTCAGTTGTCAGCAGAGCTGCGGCGAGCAGCGGCAGGGCAGCATTTTTGTTGCCTGCGGGCGTAATCGTGCCGTGCAAGCGCTGTCCGCCCTCAATCACAAAGGTTTCCACAAGTGTATCCTTTTGCAGTACTAGTTGGTGGATTGATCATCGGTGGTGCCGCCAGGCAGCCAGCCGCGAATGCGGCGGCCGATGCGGCGCACCAGACCTGGCTCCTTCGGCGTTGAAGGCGTTGATTGCTCTGCGGCGTCGGCAGTGTCGCCGCGACGATTGATCAGCGCGCGGGCGCGCTCGCGTCCTTGTTCGAGGCCCTCCTGCACCAGCGCCTTGATGCGTGCGCGGCTGAGCACCTCGCCGGCCGCGAACCACTGGCTGGCGATGACGCCAGTGGCGTAGGTGCCAGCGTAGGCGACGGCGACCTTGGGCAGCAGCCCGAAGCCGGGGACGAGGCCGATGAGCTGGCGGGCCAGCTGCCGCCAGAGAAAGCCGCCGCCGATCACCGGCACAATCTCGCGCACCATTGTGGTAAAGTCGGCGTTGGACCCCATGGCCAGCGCGATGCGGTAGCACAGCAGCGCCTGATTTTTTGTCAGCACCAGCATATCGGCGGCGTTGAGCGGCAGGTTGAGCACTGGCACAAGCTCTGGGATGCCCGACGACAGCGAGTAGGTCGCGTTGCTGAGCGCAACACTGAGCGTCAGATCGGTGGCGATCGGCAGCCGCAGCCCTGGCAGGCGGCGGGCGGCGGCCACGCGCAGCTCTTCGGGAATGGCCTCGGCGATGCCAGCGCTGATCTGCTTGCGGGCGGCCTTGGGCGACTCGAGGCTGGGCACAAAGATGGTGCTGGTGGCGCTGTCCCAGTCGGGGGTGGGCACGTTCGCGGCTGGCTTGGGCAGCGCGTCGGCTCCCAGCACGACGATAGCAAGCGGCTTGCCGAGCACCATCAGCTTCTCGTAGGTTAAGAATGCATCGTGGTCGAGCGGCTGTGCGCCATCGAGCGCCAGAATCACCACATCGGCGCGGTTGAGATCGGGGGTGTTTTCGCGGGCTAGGGGTGCATCGAAAAGGTCGAGCGGGGGTGCACCGCGGGCGGGAAAGTGCTGTGCGCCACTGATCAACGCTTGCACCACCGCATCGCGCCCGCTGGCCTGTGTGCCAACAATCGCGATGCGCACAGGCTGCTCGGCTTCGGCGCGAACGTCGCGCACATCAAGCTCCTTGACCGTTGACCAAATGTTTGCAACGTCTTTAAATCGTGCCACGCGGCCTCCTCACAACGCTGATCTGCAAAGCATATTATAGCATAGCCCCTGGTTGACCTTGAGCTATGTGCAGCCGGTGTGCGCTGCAAGATACGTGCCACATCGATCTGCCGCTGTGTGCTGTGGCGCTAGTTGCTGCCTGCGTGGCTGGCGTTGTTTAGCTCAAGCTGGAGCTGGTGGAGTGCGCTGACCGTCGCCGGCTTGAGCGCGCTCGACTCGGCCTCGTGCACCAGCTGATCGACGATGCGCACAAGCTCGCTGAGCGTTGGTTCATCGAAGCTGGCGATCATCTGCTCGCGCTCGCCTGGCGCAGCCTGCAGCAGCTCGTGCACCAC
This sequence comes from Herpetosiphonaceae bacterium, assembly GCA_013538855.1. Taxonomy (GTDB): domain Bacteria; phylum Chloroflexota; class Chloroflexia; order Chloroflexales; family Herpetosiphonaceae; genus OHK22. Next base: position 27,658 of record JABXJS010000279.1, on the reverse strand, counting down.
CTGGAGCGAGCGCTCGAGCGCGGCGCTGCTGGCGCGGGCAGAAGGCTGCACAGCTGGCGTAGGCGTGACGGCCTCGGCGGCGGCGCGAATGGCGGTGACCGGCGGTGCTTCATTCAGCAGCTCGGCGCGCAGCTCGCGGAGTGCCTGGAGCGTCTCTGGCTCTAGCCCAGCCTCCTGTAGCTCGGGCAGCAGCGCAGTGATCGCCGCGCCAAGATCGCCAGCGTATGCTCCAAGCTGAGCGATAAGCTGCTGGCGCGTGGTGGGATCGGTGTTAATCAGCGTTTGCAGCAGGGTTAGCACCTCTTGCACACTGGCGTCTTCGGCGGTTTCGGCACCGCTGGCCTCCTCGGCGCTTGTGTAGGACTGCTCGGACTGCACGAGCAGCGCCACGGCGTCGTACTCCTCGGAGATGCCGATCTGCGCTAGCTCCACCGGCGGCAGCTCAAGGCTCTCAAGCCCCTCGAGCAAGCGTGAGTAGAGATAGCTGACCAGCGTCTGTTGCTCTTCTTCGTCCAGTTGGTCGAAGCCGGGCGCATAGCAGGTGGCCGCGCTGGTGTCGGCGTGCAGCACCAGGAAGGGCGCGGCGACTAGCCCGCTTGTCTGACAGTGGGGACAGACGATACGGTTCAGCTCGCTGCTATTGAGCGCGTCCCAGTCTGGTGTGTCTGGCAGCACGACGTGGGTGATCGTGGCCGGGAAGGTCTGCTCGCACTGCGGGCAGGTCAGGTCGATCTCATTGGTAAAGGCAGATGGAGTCATGGGGCGATCCTTTGCTTTCCAAAAGGTGTGGCGGGCGAACAGCGCCTAGTTGTAGCTCGGATCGGCGGTGCGCTGCACAAGGAGGATGACCATCTCGTAGCGCTCGGTGACGCCAACTTGATTAAGCTCGACGGGATCAAGCCCGAGCTGCTCTAGGCCAGCGTAGAGCCGATCGCGCAGGTGGTGCACAAGCTGGCTTTGCTGGTCGTGGCTCAGCTGCGAGCAGTCGGTGATGAAGCAGGTGCCGTACTGACGATCTGCATGCAGCAGCAAGAATGGAGCCATTATCACACCGTCGTGGCGACAGTGCGGGCAGACCACACGGTTGAAATCGTCGGTTTGCAGGCTCGTCCAGTCATCTGTGTCCGGCAGGACAACATGGGTGAGCTGAACGGGAAAATCGTGTGTGCAGTGGGCACAGCTGATGCTGGCGCTGCTTTGGAATGCTGCTGGAGTCATAGATCCACTTTCGCTTGCTGCCACGGTCGGCGCTAGAAGGGTCGCATAGATTAAGTGTACACCAAAACACACACACAAGCACAGCGCTTGCTTAAGCGCTTGATGAAGATTAACTATGCCCTGAGGATGGTGGCTGCGCCGCTGAACCGCCCTGGCCGTGTGGGCCAGCAGCGCAGATCGGTGATCTAAACGCCGCGCTGTGTTCGTATGAATTTAAGTAGCACCCTGGACCTAGGATCTGCTGTGTCCCTTTGCTATGATAGCTCAGTGGCGCTCACGCTGCGCAGCCTAGGCGCTGCCAGCCCACAGCACGCGCCGCCAGGGTTGATGACTGGATGGTGGGTTTCTGTACAAGGAGGAAGCAGTTATGCGCCGATTGATTGGACTAGTGGTCACTGGGCTGATTCTGGCCGGGATTGGTCTCACATGGCAGTGGCAGCCGCACGCGCAGGCAGCGCTGATGCAAACGCCGCCGCCAGATCAAAGTGTCACAATTGCGAACTTTAGCTTTCAGCCGAACACGCTGACCGTGCCGGTTAACACCCTGGTGGTCTGGACCAACACCGATGGTGCCCCCCACACAACCACCAGCAGCACTGGCAAGTGGGACTCAGGCGCGCTGTCTCAAGGGCAGTCGTTCAGCCATCGCTTTTTTACACCAGGCACCTATGCGTATGTGTGTAGTTTCCACGCGAGCATGCAGGGCACGATTATTGTTACTGGCGATGTGACTACCTCAACGCCAACGCCGATCACCGGCACGCTGACACCCACGCCAACGCCGATCACCGGCACGCTGACACCCACACCAACGCCGATCACCGGCACGCTGACGCCCACGCCAACGCCGATCACCGGCACGCTGACGCCCACGCCAACGCCGAATTTGACCACCACCGCCACGCCGACGCCTGATCTGACGGCGACACCGACACCGACGCCAACAGCAACCGCTGGCACCACCACACCCACTGCTACGCCAGCCTCCTTTGATCAGCACGTATACCTGCCCTATATCGCCCGCTAGCCCGCCCTGCAAGCACCTCCTACTCGACGGCCTGCGCTGATCAGCGTGGGCCGTTGTGCTGCCGCTGAATTTGTGGCGCGAATAATGCAGGATTCTTGGCCGACAACAGAGGTTTTTTGACATTTCGTTGATTAATTTTTATGATCAGCGCATATGTGCGTAGGCTACAGGCGGAAAATTATTTAGCCCTGGTGGAGCAAGAAGAATGTTACAGCGCTTAAAGCAGGCAACACAGGCCGATCATGCAGCGCTTGAGGCGGCATCACCGCTGCTGGACCCACAGCTCAATCGTGCGACGTATCGCTGGGTGCTCGAGCGCTTCTATGGGATGTACGCGCCGCTAGAGCAGGAGCTGCTGCCGGTCCTCATCCAAACCTGCCCTGGCATCAACTGGTCCCAGCGCCGGAAAACGCCGCTGCTGATTCGCGATCTCGCGGCGTTGGGGGTTGCTGCGGAGGCATGCGCCGCCCTGCCGCGCTGTAGCGCTGTGCCAACGATCAACACGCTGCCGCAGGCGCTTGGCTGCGCCTACGTGCTGGAGGGGGCAACGCTTGGCGGCCAGGTCATCGTGCGCCAGGTTGGGCCGCGGCTGGGGCTGACACCGAGCGCAGGCTGTGCCTTCTTCGCCAGCTACGGCCCGGACGTTGGCCATATGTGGCGTAGTTTTCAGGCTGCGATCCGCACCAACGTGACGTCTGCGGACGCCGAGGCGGCGCTGATCGCGAGCGCGCAGACGACCTTCAAGCTCTTTGAGCAGTGGTTGGGAGCGCGCCATGCAGCAGTATCCGCCTGAGGTCGATCTGTCCAACTGCGACAAGGAGCCGATACATATCCCTGGCAGTATTCAGCCGCACGGCCTGCTGCTGGTGCTTGACCCAGCGTCGCTGCAGATTCAGCAGATCAGCGCCAACTGCGCCGACTGGCTGGGACAGCCTGCCACCGCTTGGCTCAATCAGCCGCTTCAGGCCCTCTTTGCAGAGCAGGAGATCAGCGCGCTGCGGCACGCGCTGGCCGCCGATCCACTTCAGCATAACCCCACTTATCTGTGGACTGTGCCGCTTGGCACGCCGCCGACGCCGTTTGATGCCAGCGTCCACCTCAGCAACGGCATGCTGCTGCTGGAGCTAGAGCCAGCGCGCTTGCCCAGCAGCGCCCCCAAAGACTTCTATCGCTTGGTCAAGGGCTGTATCCAGCGCATTCAGCAGGCCCCAACCTTCGATGACTTTTGCCAGATCGCCGCCGCCGAGGTGCAGATGCTGACGGGCTATGATCGGGTGATGGTGTACCGCTTCGATGCGGACGGCCACGGCAGCGTCATTGCCGAGGCGCGCGCGCCAGCGCTCCAGCCCTTCCTGGGCCTGCACTACCCGGCCTCCGATATTCCCAAGCAGGCGCGTGCGCTGTACTTGCTCAACTGGCTGCGCATGATCGTTGATGTTGACTATGCGCCAGCGCCGATCGTGCCGCCGCTGAACCCAGCCAGCCAGGCACCGGTTGATCTGAGCTATGCGGCGCTGCGCAGCGTGTCGCCGATTCACGTTGAATACTTGCAGAACATGGGCGTTCACGCATCGATGTCGATCTCGCTTGTGCACAACGGCGAGCTGTGGGGGCTGATCGCCTGTCATCATATGCAGCCGCGCTACCTGACATATGAGGTGCGCAACGCCTGCGAGTTTCTGGCCCAGGCGGTCTCGCTGCAGCTGGATGTGAAGCAGAACGCCGCCGACTACGCCTACCACGCCCAGCTCCAGACGGCTAGTCAGCGCCTGATCGCGGCCATGGCCCAGGCGCCTGTCTGGCATATAGGACTGCGTGAGCACGCTGAGCTTGTGCTGAACTTCGTCGAGGCCAGCGGCGCAGCGATCTGTACCAGCGACGGCATTGCGCTATATGGCCAGACGCCGCCGGAGTCGGCGGTAGCCCAGCTCATCGACTGGCTTCAGCAGCAGGAAGATGTCGAGGTGCTGGCGACCGACCAGCTGGCAGCGCTGCTGCCGGAGTGGGCCGAGCATAGCGCTGTGGCCAGCGGCATCCTGGCGCTGCCGATCGTGCGCGAGCTGGGCGAGTATCTCATCTGGTTCCGCCCAGAGGAGGTGCAGACAGTCAACTGGAGCGGCGCGCCAACCAAGGCTGTGACGCTGACCGATGATGGTCTGCGGCTTAGCCCACGCAAGTCGTTCGAGCTGTGGAAGGAGACGGTACGTGGCCACTCGCAGGACTGGCTGCCGCTGGAGCTGGAGACGGTCGCCGAGCTGCGCACCGCGGTTGCTGGCGTCATCCTGCAGCGCACCGAGGAGCTGGCGCGCTTGAACACGCAGCTGCAGCGCACAAATCTTGAGCTAGACGCTTTCGCCTATATCGTCTCGCACGACCTCAAAGAGCCACTGCGCGGCATCCACAACTATGCTGCCTTTCTGGTCGAGGACTACAGCGCGCAGCTTGACGCGGACGGCAGCGCCAAGCTGGCGACACTGGTGCGCCTGAGCCAGCGCATGGAGACGCTGATTAACTCGCTGCTGTACTACTCGCGGGTGGGCCATAGTGAGTTTCACGTCGTCCCTGTCGATGTGAACACGCTGCTCGCTGAAGCGCTCGATGTGCTACAGGTGCAGATCGAGCAGGCAGGCGTGGAGCTGCGTGTGCCTGCGCCGCTGCCAGTGGTCAGCGGTGATCGCGAGCGCCTCGGCGAGGTGCTGAGCAATCTGATCTCCAATGCGCTAAAGTATCGGCACGCCAGCGCGCCCTGGATCGAGATCGGCGCGCTGGCTGCTGAGCAAGCACCCCAGGCGCTCGAGCGCGACTTCTGCGTGCTCTACGTGCGCGACAACGGCATCGGCATCGATCAGCGCCATCACGAGACGATCTTTCGCATTTTTAAACGGCTGCATGCGCGCAACGCGCAAGGCGGCGGCACCGGCGTTGGCCTCACCATCGTCAAGCGCATTATCGAGCGCCATGGCGGCACAATCTGGCTCGAGTCGCAGCCCGAGCAGGGCACAACGTTTTTCTTTACTTTGCCGACGGCGCAGGCTGTCGATGAGCACGCCTAACTGGCGTCCATGTTTTCGGAGACCCACCGTGACAGCCCAGCACACTGTTCTTATCGTTGACGACAGCCCCGAGGATCGCGCGATCTATAGCCGCTTTCTGGAGCGCTCCAGCGATCCAAGCTTCACATGCCGCCAGGCGGCGACGGTCGCCGCGGTGTGGCCGCTGCTTGCGGCGGGCCTGCCGGACTGCTTGCTGATCGATCAAAACTTGCCTGACGACGATGGCCTGAGCCTTATCAAGCAGCTGCGCACGCGCTATGCGCCGAGCGCCTTTGCAATTGTGATGATTACTGGCGGCGGCAGCGAGCTGCTGGCCGTGCAGGCAATGAAGCTTGGTATTCAAGACTATGTGATGAAGGATGGCCTCGGCGCGCATGAGCTGCGGCGCGTGGTGCACAACGCCATCGAGCGCGTGGCTCTGGAGCGGCAGATCGCCGCCCAGCAGCAGGCGATCGCCGACCAGGTTGAGCGCGAGCGCGAGCTGCGTCTACAGGCCGAGGCGGCCCGGCAGCAGGTCGTGACAATCTTGGAGAGCATCACCGACGGCTTTTTTGCCCTCGACGCTGACTGGACGATCACCTATATCAATCAGACTGCCGAGCGGGTGCTGGGCCGCGCGCGCAGCAGCACCGTGGGCATGAACTTCTTCACCGCCTTTCCTGATCTGGCTGGCAGCATCTTTGCCGAGCGCTATCAGCACATCCAAGCCACGCAGACAGCGCAAACCTTCGAGGCATTCGACGAGCTGCGCCAGCGCTGGTTCGAAGCCCACGGCTACCCGCTCGAGTCCGGCGGCCTCGCCATCTATCTGCACGATATCACGGAGCGGAAGCGGGCCGAGGCGGCGCTGGTGCGGCGGGAGCACGAGTACCGCACGCTGGTTGAAAATGCGCCGGACATCATCACGCGCTTTGATCGCCAGCTGCGGCACCTGTACGTTAGTCCAGCCATCAAAGCCGTGACGACCAGGACGCCAGCGGACTACGTGGGCAAGACCAACAGCGAGCTAGGCATGCCGCCAGAGCTATGCGCGGTTTGGGATGGGGCGGTGCAGCGTGTCTTTGAGCGCAACGAGGTGGTTGATTTTGACTTCGACTTTCCATCGCCAGATGGACTACGCTCATACGTCTGCTGCCTCGTGCCCGAGCGCGATCACACCGGCGCGGTGGTGACAGTGATGGGCTTGGCGCGCGACATGACCGCCCAAAAGCGTGCCGCCCGCGGCCTGACCTTTTTGTCTGAGGCCAGCAAAGCGCTCGCCGAGTCGCTTGATGTGCAGACGACGGTCGCGCAGGTGACCGCGCTGGCGGTGCCGTCGCTGGGCGACTGGTGTGGGGTGGCGCTGCGCGACCCCGCGCAGCAGCTGGAGTGGGTCGCCAGCACCAGTGTTGCGGAGCGGCTGACTGCGCCGATGCAGTCGCTGCTGTTGGCGGAAGATTCGCCGCTGGGCCCTGGCTGCCTGCGTGTGCTGCAGACTGGCCACGCCAGCCTGTGGACTGATGTGGCGGCCAAGCTCAATGGCGATGGCGCTGAGCTTGGGCTGCGCTCGTTGATCATGGTGCCGCTGCGCGCGCGCGGCGAAATCTTCGGCATGTTGAGCGTGGCGACCACGCAGGCTGGCCCACAGCTCGATGCCTACGACCTTGAGCTGGTTGAGGAGCTAGGGCTGCGCGCGGCACTGGCCATTACCAATGCGCGCCTGTATCAAGCGGCGCAGGAGGGCATTCGCGAGCGCGAGGTGTTTGTGTCGGTGGCCTCGCACGAGCTGAAGAATCCGCTGGCGGGGCTGATCGGGCGGGCGCAGCTGCTGCTGCGGCGGGCGCGGCGTGATGATAACCTCAACGAGCACGAGATTAAAGATGTGCACATGATTGTGCATCAGGCGCGGCGGGTGAACGCGCTGCTCAACACGCTGATGGATATGTCGCGGCTAGGGCTGGGTCAGTTTAGCCTGCACTGTGCGCCGCTGGACCTCAATCGGCTGGTGCATAGCATTGTTGAGGAGCTGCGGGTGTCGAGTGCCAAGCACACCTTTGTGGAGCACTACGACAGCGCCGAGCTGCTGGTGTATGGCGATGCGGTGCGCCTTGAGCAGGTGGTGCGCAACCTGCTGCACAACGCCGTGAAGTACAGTCCGCTTTTCACCACAATTACCATCGAGACTGCGCTGGTCGACGGCCAGGTGTGCTTCTATGTGCGTGATGAAGGCCCCGGCATCCCCGCCGAGGCGCAGCCGCACATCTTCGAGCGCTTTTATCGCGTGCCCGAGGCCGAGCAGTCATCGACTGGCTCAGGCATTGGCCTGTTTGTGGTGGCCGAGATCGTCAAGCGCCACGGTGGCACGGTCAATGTGGCCAGTGATGGTGAACACGGCAGCACCTTCAGCGTGTGCCTGCCGCAGCAGCACGAGCAGCAGTGCGATACCGAGAATGCGAGCGCTGCCGTCGCCGAGCACTAGTGCTGTCCATCCGCGAACACTTGGCTAGCTGTCCAGCCCGCGCAGATCGAGCAAGACTTGATTGACGATCTGCTTGAGCGGGCTATGGATGTTGAGCTGGGCTATGGGCTGGGCCGCCGCGCTGCCTAATTCGGCGGTGAGGCTGGCGGCGCTGTGCACAAGGCGCAGCTGCTCGGCGGGCGTGCGCGGTGTGCCGATCAGTCCGCGCCAGTGCTCGGTGATCTGGAGTAGCTGTGCGGCCATGGCTGGTTGCTCGAGCGTCAGCGCCCACATGCTCACCGCCTCGAGCGCCTGCAGCACGCCGCGCTTATCGTCTAGCTCGAAGCGGCAGCTCAGGCAGGCGCTGAGCAGGCTGCGGGCGGCATCTAGCTGGCCTTGGCTCAGGCGAATGTAGGCCAGGCTCAGATCAATCGCCGAGCTAAGGCGCTGATCACCGATGCGTTGACATAAATCTTGGCCCTCTTCGAGCAGCGTGATGGCGCTGGCAAGCTGGCCCACGTGGTATAGCGCCTCGCCGAGATTGGCCAGCGCCATGGCGATGCCCCACGGATTTTCCAGCTCGCGCCAGTAGGTCAGGCTCTCCTCGAGCACGGCCTGCGCGCGCTGATAGTGGCCCTGCTCGTTTTCTAGCGCGCCCAGATTGCTCAGTGTTATCGCCAGCTGCTTGGTGTCGCTCAGCTCGCGCCAGATCGCCAGGCTCTCCTCGAAGCGGGCGCTAGCGGCGGCACGATCGCTCTGCTCGCTGGCGACCAGGCCGAGATTGTTGAGCAGATAGCCGATGCCGCGCTGATCGCCGAGCTGGCGCTGAATGTCCAAGGCGCTGCGGAAGGTGGCGCGGGCCTGATCGTAGGCTCCCTGCACCGAGAGCAGCGTGCCCATGCCATTGAGCACAGCGGCGCGCAGAGCGTCATCGGCAGCAGCGGCAGGCTTGAGCGCCAGCTCCATCCACCAGCGCCCCTCGCCGATATAGCCGCGCATCAGCCAGAAGCGCCACAGCGCGGCGCAGAAGCGCAGGGCGTAGCTCGGATCGCTGCTGAGCAGGCTGATCTGGATGGCGCTGCGCACATTGCCGTACTCGCTGCTCAGGCGCTCGATCCACACCTGCGGGTGCGCCCCAGTCAGCTCGGGGGCGGCGGTCTCGACGAGCTGGAGACACCAGTCGCAGTAGCGGCGGCTGACGCGGGCATGGAGCGCGTGACTGTGGGTGCGCTGGTCGCTGGCATAGGCGCGCACGGCCTCAAGCATCGCGTAGCGCACATCGGCAGCATCGGAGCCTGCGGGATGCTGCCAGATCAGGTGGCGCTTGAGCAGCTGCTCCATGTGGGCAGCAACAGCTGCGGCTGGCTGCGGCACCACCGCCTGGGCGGCGGCGAGCGTGCATCCACCAGCGAACATGCTGAGCGCGGCCAGGCTTGACTGGGCCGCCGGATCGAGCAGCGACCAAGCCCAGTCGAGGGTGGCCTGCAGCGTCTGCTGGCGCGTGGCGCGGTCACGTGAGCCAGGCGACTGAAAGGCCAGAAAAGGCTGGAGGCTCTGCCAGAGCACATCGAGCGGCATAAGCGCCACATGCGCGGCGACGATCTCGATCGCTAGCGGCAGCCCTTCCAGGTACGAGCAGACCTCGACCATGGCCGCCGAGTGCTCGCGGCTAAGCTGGAAGCCAGGCGCGGCGGCCTGCGCGCGCTCCATAAACAGCTGAATGGCCGGATAGGTTGCTAGCTGCTCCAGCGGTAGCTGCGCGGCGTCATCGGGCGCGCTGAGCGCGGCAAGGCGAAACTCATACTCGTCGGGCAGGCCGAGCGGCTGCAGGCTGCACACTAGTAGCTTGAGCTGCGGCAGCTGCTCCAGCAGCTCGGCGATTATCTGCGGACGGCTGATGGTCTGTGCGCCGGTATCGAACACGAGCAGCAGTCGCCGCTGGCGCAGGCGCTCGATAATCGCCTCGAGCAGCTGGTCCGGCGGCTGCTCGGGCAGGCCAAGCGCATGGCCGATTGTGCTGAGCACCATGGTTGGGCTATTGAGCGGTGGCAACATGGCGAAGACAACGCCATCGGGGAAATCAACCTGTGCGGCCAGGTGCAGGCTCAGCTGCGTTTTGCCGCTGCCACGTGGCCCGGTCAGGGTGATAACCCGCGGCAGCTCGCGCTGGAGCAGCGTTGAGAGCAGGGCGATCTCTTGCTCGCGGCCGATCAGCGGCGTCCACGCTGGTGCAGGGTAGAGTGATTGTGTCGATGCTGGTGCGTGCATAGGGTCCTCAGCGCATTGTCGGCAGATACATAGTGTAGTTTGGCTCAACAAGATTGCCCGCCCAGCTGGGATAGCTGCTGCTCCACACGCTGGTGGAGCCAGCCCAGGCGCTGTACGAGCCAGCCCAGGCGTTGTATGAGCCGGCCCAGGCGTTGTACGAGCCAGCCCAGGCGTTGTACGAGCCAGCCCAGGCGTTGTACGAGCCAGCCCAGGCGTTGTATGAGCCGGCCCAGGCGTTGTACGAGCCAGTCCACGTGGTGTAGCTATCGAGGTTCTGGGTATCGCTGATGGCGAAGGTGTTGCTGGCCTCATCGAACAATGTATTGCCAAGATAGTGGGTACCATTTTCGTGATCGCGGTCGAGCGCGATATCCATGCCCGTGTTGGCCGCATCCAGGCTGGGGCTGTCGACGGCGGCGGCCACATTGACGCGGCCAGCGCCCTGCTGCCAGATGCTGTAGGCTGGAGCGCCGCTGGCGTCGCGGGCTAGCTCGGCGGTGCTGATCAGGCGGTACTTCACCTGATCGTTGGAGAGCGTTGGCGCTGCCTCGATCAGCAGCGCGGCCAGCCCGCTGACCTCGGCAGCGGCCATAGAGGTGCCGCTGAGATAGAAGTAGTTCAGCTTATCGCGCGACTTAGCGGTACCCAGCACGAGCTTGGCCTGCTCGCTCAGCGGGCCGGCGTATGGCTCCAGCGCGCTGCCAACCGGCAGCGGTGCGATCACGCGCGAGCCGGGGACGAGCACATCGGGCTTGACGAAGCGGCTTTCGGTGGGGCCGGTCGATGAGTAGCTGGCCAGCTGATCAACGCCGTTGGAGGTATAGGCGGCGGGCTTGATGCTGCCAACGCTGATGACATACGGCACGTTGGCTGGCACGCTGATGCTGACTGGATCGGGGCCGTAGTTGCCTGCCGCAACGACCACGGTGATGCCAGACTGCCATGCGGCCATCACGGCCTGAGCCAGCGGATCGTGCCAGTACGGGCCGTGGATTGGCGCTTGCAGCGAGAGGTTGAGCACCTTGATGTTGTAGGTGTCGCGGTTGGCGATCACCCAGTCAATCGCGGCGATGACGCGGCTGTAGGGCGCTTGGCCTTGCTCGTCAAGCGCGCGCACGATCACCAGGTCCGCATCAGGGGCGATGCCAAGGCGCGTGCCTGCGCCGACGTTGCGCCCATCGGCGATGCTCGCGAGCACGTGCGTGCCGTGGCCGTAGGGATCGCTGCTGTTGCTGATCGGCACGTCGGTGACAAAGTCTTTGTAGACCACGCGGCGCTGGCCATGGGTGAAGGTCAGCGTGTTGGTGGTGACAATCGTCCACGGCTGGGTGATCGGCGGCATGCCGGAGTCGATGATGGCGATGCCCACACCATCGCCGGTGAGGCCGCGATCGTGCAGGGCTGCGGCCCCGGTGGTGAGCGAGGGATAGAGCAGCGTGCTTGGTGCGCTGCTGTCGGCGGACGGGGTGGCCGGAATGACGGTGCTCGCGCTTACGATCAGCCCGGTCGGTGTCGTTTCGGCTTGGTTCGTGCTGGCGCTGTAGCCAGCTGTTTGGGCTGGTGTGCTCAGCGCTAGCGTGCCAATCAGTCCCAGCAGCACGCAGGCTGCCCACCATGGATACAATCGGGCCATAGTGCTCCTCCACAGCAAGTTAACGGTTGGATCGCCACGGCGCTGCGCAGGGTGTGTCGCTATGCAGCGCGCTCAGAATTGAGATAGTGCGTGGTGCCAGACATGCACATTATCTTTAAATCTTATTAAATTAAAAGTATACGCACTATGGTCTGTCGGTGCGTGGTACAACAGTCCTGCTGCGCTGCGGTGAATTTAGCCGTGTTAGGAGGGTTCAATCGGTGCAAGCTGAAGCTAGCTGCGAGGGGCGGCGACAGCCCAAGCTGCCTGCTGGAGCAACTGGACGGTCTGCTGGTCGGCAACCTTAAGCGCAGGTAGGCCCACTGGGCTGCGCTGAAGCAGCGTAGCATAGAAGACACACGCGCTGAGGTAGGCTCCGCGGCGGCTGGGATGGCTGCCGTCGGCGCTGTAGAGCGCGATGGCGGGATCAAGCGTGCGCGCCTGCTGCCAGGCCTCGCCGACTGGCGCAACCTGTGCGCCCAAACGCTGGGCCTGGCGGCGGTAGACCTGGCTAATCTGGGCTTGTGTGGCGGGGGCGAACTCGCGCGACCAGGTGAGAAACAGCAGCGTGGTTGCGCCCTGCCGCTTGATCACGTGATCAAAGGTCTGGAGCGCCGCCTGCATGCCAGAGGGATTCTCGAGCGGCGTCAGGCTCTGCTCTTGCAGCACCACATAGTCCCACTGCTCGGCCTTGATCCGCTGTAGGGCGCTGCCGTCCTGCAGGTGCTGAGCGAGCGTAAAGCCGGGCAGCGCCACGCTTTCCACCTTCAGCGCGCGCGGGTCATCGTCGGCACTGGCCAGTGCGCTGAGCAGCGCTGGCATGTCTTCGGTGAACGTGTAGCTATTGCCGATGAACAGCACCCGCAGCGGGGGCACTTGGGGCTGGGTGCGCTGCTGCTGCCAGCCGATCAGCCCCAGCAGCAGCGCCACAACGAGCGCGAGGCTAACAGCGACGCCCTTGAGCACGCGGGTTGCGTTCATGGTTCCTCCCAGATGTGTGCTGGGTACTAGCGCCGAATATAGCGCTCGATCTGCTTAAACAGCTCTTGGATCTGGAACGGCTTTTCGATCACGGCCGAAGCTCCGGCGGCACAGAGTGTAGCAGGGTCGGCGCGGTTGGCTGTAATAATGATTACGGGCATACGCAGCAACATGTTGCGCTCGCGCATAATCCGCAGCAGCTCCTGCCCGTTGACCAGCGGCATGAGCAGATCGAGCAGCACAAGGTTGGGCTGATCCTGCTCGATTCGCTTGAGGGCCTCGGCGACGCTGACAGCGCTGCTAACCGCATAGCTATGCTCTTGGAGCAGATCGGCGATAAACTCGATAATCTCATGCTCATCATCCACGACCAGCACACGGCCGAGCGTGCCAGCTGGCTGTGGCGCTGAGCGTGGCAAAAGGTGGGATAACATAACAAACCTCTCTTTCTTAATCCTATGTGGTCTCCTGGTGTGCCAGCGGCAAGCAGACCGTAAAGACACTGCCGACGCCTAGCTCGCTTGTCACACTGATCGTCCCGCCGTGGAGCTGTACGATCTCCTTCACAACATACAGCCCCACGCCCATGCCGCCAATATGGGCCGCCTCGGCGTTGCTCGCACGATAGAAGCGCTCGAAGATGGCGCTCTGGGCGCTGAGCGGGATGCCGATGCCCTGATCGCGCACGCTCACGCAGGCGGTGGGTGCGTAGCTCTCGAGATCGACGTCGATGCGGCCGCCGCGCGGGCTGTACTTGAAGGCATTGTGCAGCAGATTATGCAGCACCTGCTCTATGCGCAGCTCGTCGCCGTTGATCTCTAGTGGGCGCTCACCGATGCGCACGCTGAGCGTGTAGTTCGACTGGGTTGGCTGATACTGGGCGATCACCCGCTCAAGCAGCGCCTTGAGATCGAAGCGCTCGCTGCGAATCATCAGCTGGCCTGTCTCGATGCGCGACACATCGAGCAGCAGGTTGATCAGGTCATTGAGGCGTAGCGCCTGATTTTCGATGAGCCGAATGGCGCGTAGATCGCGCTCGCTCAGGTGTTTGTTGGCCTCGCTGCGCCGCTGCACGGCCTGCACATTGCCGAGCAGCACGGTGAGCGGCGTCTTTAGCTCGTGTGAGGCCACCGAGAGAAACGTGTCGCGCAGCTTAACGGCCTGCTCGGCTCCGGCGCGGGCGGTCTTCTCGCTGCTGAGCAGCCGCGCCAGCTCGCTCTCGGCATGTTTGCGCGGAGTGACATCGGTGATCGAGCCGGTGATGCCGATAATGGCCTGGCGGCTATCTTGTAGCGGCTCGATGGTCATATCCACGAAGCGCTCGCTGCCCTCGACCAGCAGCTGCACCTCCTCGCGCAGTCCGCTGCCGTTGTTGAGCACCAGCTGCTTCAGCTCGGTCAGCACCAGCGCATCCTCGTGGCGCTCGAACAGCTCTTCATCGTGCCGCCCGATAATGCTGCGCTCGCTGAGCCGCAGCAGGGCGTTGTACGACCAGCTGTAGCGCAGGCTGCGATCCTGGTTAAAAACCCAGATCGGCGAGTTCGAGAGCGCGGTGCGGAAGCGCTCCTCGCTAAGCTGGAGCGCCGCCTCGGCCTGCTTGAGCTTAGTGGCCTCGGTGAACGTGATCACCACGCCCTCGATGCGATTATCAAGGGTGCGGTAGGGCAAGATGCGCCGGATGTACCAGCGCTCGCCCTCGCCGATGATCTCGCGCATCTGCGGCTGCAGCGTCTCCAGCACACGAGTGGCATCATCAAGCAGCTGCGGATCGTTGAACTTGCGCACGATGTCGCTGATCGGCCGTCCTACATCGCTGGGGATCAGGCTGAACAGCTGGTTGGTGGCTGGCGTGAAGCGCTTAATGCAGAACTGCTCATCAAGAAACAGCGTGGCAATGTCGGTGCTCGACAGCAGGTTGGTCAAGTCGTTGCTGGTGGCCTCTAGCTCGACAACTTTATCCTGCAGCTGGCTGTTGATGGTGATCAGCTCTTCGTTGAGCGAGTGCAGCTCCTCCTTGGAGGTCTCTAGCTCCTCGTTGGTCGACTGGAACTCCTCGTTCATCGACATCATCTCTTCGTTGGCCGCCTTTAGCTCTTCGTTGGACGCCTCTAGGTCGGCGATGCTCTGCTGAAGATCGGCGCGCGTGGCGGCTAGCTCGTACTCTAGCTGCTGCACGAGGTGCTGTTCGATCTCTGGTCGGCTCTCTGGCGCTGGCCGCACGCGGGTGTGCTGCTCGGCGATCGTAATCAGCACAGTATCGCCGTCATCGTTGAGCGGAAACGGTCGTGCGGTGATCAGCACCTCGGAGATGCTATCGCCGTGATGCCAGTTGACGCCGACAGTACTCTCGTGCTGCTCGCGCTGAACACGCAGCACCGCCGTGCGTACCGGGATGCGCAGATCCTCGTGCAGCAGCATCAGCAGGTTGCGCGTCGGCTCGCCTGAGGGGATCTGTAGATACGGCTGGTTTTGGCCAGGGTTCTGAATGTACAGGCAGTCGTACTGGCAGTTGATCATCACCGTGGTTGGCGCATAGGTGGTCAGGAGAAACTGCTGCACCATCTGCTGCAGCGGAGCCTTGTAGCTCGGCTGCGGCGGCTGGCTCGGCTGCGGGCGCAGCCCGCCTGGCTCGGGATACGCCGGGAAGGGCGTGACGCTGTGGCGCGCTGTGTTCTGGCGCTGGTAGAGATGCCACTTTTTGGAGATCGGGGTGAACAGGTGCTCTTGGGTGCTCACCGTCTCGGCGTTGCCGAGGAAGAGATAGCCGTTCGCATTCAGCGCAAAGTGGAACAGCGCGATCACGCGCTTCTGCACCACAGTGTCCAGGTAGATCAGCACATTGCGACAGCTGATCAGGTCAAGGTGCGAGAACGGCGGGTCGCGCGTGAGGTCCTGGTTGGCAAACACGATCATATCGCGGATCGCTTTGATCACCTTGTACTGCTCATGCTCGTAGGTGAAGCAGCGCTCAAGTCGCTCGGGGCTGACATTGGCAACGCTGTTAGCGGTATAGATACCGCTGCGCGCCACATCAAGCGCGCTCTGGTCGATATCGGTGGCGAACAGCTGAATGGGACACGGCTTCTGCGCACGCTCAAGCGCCTCTTGAATCAGAATCGCCAGCGAGTAGACTTCCTCGCCAGTGGCGCAGCCAGGCACCCAGACGCGCACGGGCTTGTCTGGCGCATGGTTGGCGACAAGCTGCGGCAAAACGTCGGTCTCCAGTACAGCAAATGCTTGTGGGTCGCGAAAAAAGTGTGTCACGCTGATCAGTAAATCTCGAAATAGGTGCAGCACCTCGGGCGGATGCTGCTGAAGGAAGGCAAGGTAGTCTTGGCTATGCTTGATGTTCTGCAGGCTCATGCGGCGCTCGATGCGCCGGAGCAGCGTGCTGTGCTTGTAGGCCCGAAAGTCGTGCTTGGTCTGGGCATATACAAGGCTCAGAATAGCATCAAGGTCGGCGGCCTCGGCGGCGCTGGTCAGTGCGCCCAGCGTCTGCTGCTGCTGCAAGACTGCGGCGAAATGCTGGTGGATGCTATGGGCCAGCGCTGCCACGTCGTCCTGCTCCGCTGGTGCAAGTACAAGGCCACCGCGCTGGCTGATCGCCTGCAGACCTAGCGCCTGCTCGCTGGCCGCCAGCCAGAGACAGATCGCCTGATCATGGCGCTCGACGGCCAGGGCGCGTAGAAAGTAGTCGAGCGCTACTAGCGGCGTTGGAGCTAGCTCATGATCGACCGAGCGCAGCTGATCGCCTTTGATGCTGGTAAGCTTGCTCTGCGGCAGCACGTAGACCTGCTGTGGCTCCAGGGCTACGCTGTTCTCCGCCGTGTGGATTGGTCGTCCGAGCTGCGCGCTGAGGCTGTCGAGCACCGCTGGACTTGGCGCTGTGTCGATCAGCCGCAGCACGTAGACAAGCTGGTCTGCATCGTTGAGCGCCATCAGCAGCGTGTGCACAAGGGCAATATGCCATGGCGTTCGCTCAAGCGCTACGACAACCACATTGAGCGCAAGAGAGGATGCGCGCTTGGCGCTGTCCAGTCGCTCTTGCTGCCTAGGTTCGCGGGACATTATCGGCTCTCTGCTGTCCTAGCTTGTATGTGATCAAAAGCCAGAACACTAAGCGATCAGCAGGTGTGGAGTGCGTGGTGGCACGTATAGCCTACTTCCAGCAGCTTATGTACCAACATAGCAGCGGCTGCACTGCCCAAGGACTGGAACAGTCATTGCTGTGACTATGGCCTATATTATAGTTTGGTCCTGTTTTACCAGGACGGCAAGGAGTCTCTATGAAGAGCACCGCTCTGGTGGTGATTGGCGCTTCCGCTGGCGGTGTTGAGGCTTTGCTTGCGCTGCTGCCTCAGCTGCCAGCCGATTTGGACGCGGCTGTGCTGGTTGTGCTGCATACGTCGGCCCAGTCGCCAGGCCAGCTGCCCCAGCTGCTCGCCCGCCACTGTGCGCTGCCGGTGCGCTTTGCCCGCGATGGCGAGCCGCTGGAGCCACGTCAGGTCTTGGTTGCCCGGCCCGAGCACCACCTGCTGGTGCTGGACGCACAGCTGCGTGTTGTTGACGGCCCGCACGAGAATATGGCGCGTCCGGCGATCGACCCGCTGTTTCGCTCGGCGGCGGTCGCGGCCACCAGCCGCGTGATCGGCGTGCTGCTCTCTGGCCTGCTCGACGATGGCAGCGCCGGCATGCTGGCGATCAAGCGCTGTGGTGGCATCACCATGATCCAAGACCCCGTTGAAGCATTATATCCCGCTATGCCAGAAAATGCTTTACACGTCGGCGGTGTCGACTACACGGTGCCGCTCGCTGAGCTAGGTGTGTTTATTACTCAGCTGGTGCAGGTGAATAAGTCGGCTGAGCCAATCGAGCCACCGCTCGATCTCGTGCAGGAGGTGGCGCTGATGGCGCGGGTGCTGGCCGATGATGAGCGTGCACCGGCGCTCGATGCGCTTGGCAGCCAGCTGCCGTTCACCTGCCCTACCTGCGGCGGGCCGCTATGGGCGCTTGATGGCCCCGACCATGCCCACTATCGCTGTGTGCGCGGCCACGCCTTCAGCGAGCAGTCGCTGCTGCTGCCCCAGGATGGCGCTGTGGTGCGGGCGCTGTGGGTCGCGCTCAAGACACTTGAGGATCGCGTGCAGCTGCTTAAAGGCATCGCCGCCGATGCGCAGCAGCGTGGCCGGGCTAGCAGCGTCGAGCAGACTGCCACTCGCCTTCAGGAGCTAGAGCAGGCCGCCGCTGTGCTGCGCAGCTTGTTGTCCACTCCCCCGCCGCAGTCGCCCACCTAGCCCGGCGCGCTGGCGGTTGAACCACTGCGCCGTGGTTAAGCGCCCGTCGGCGCAGCGTAGCCGAGCTGGCAGCTGTTCCGTTCGTGGCGGGCGCTGGCCAGTCGCGTAGGTGCGGCTGGCCGCTAGCTGGCGATGCGGGCTTGGAGCGCTGGCGCGAGCTGATCGACGTGTAAAGGATTATCGTCGATATAGATAAACTTTAGGCTGTCCAGCTCGGCCAGACTGGCTGGTAGCTGCTCCAGCTTGTTATGGCTCAGGGCCAGGAATGTGAGCTGCTGGAGCGCGCTGATGCTTGCTGGCAGTGTGTGTAGCTGGTTATGGCTGAGATCAAGCTGGCGCAGGTTGCCAAGCTCACCGATGCTCGCAGGCAGCTCGGCGAGCTGGTTCGCGTCGAGGCTCAGCTGCTCTAGCCCGCGCAGCTCGCCGATCCAGTCTGGCAGGTGGCTTAGCTGATTGACGTTGCAGGCGAGCATCTGCAGCTGGGGCATGGCGCGCAGGGCGCTAGGCAGCGTGTGCAGCTGATTGTAGCTGATGTCAAGGCTGGTGAGCTGGCGGCACTGGGCCAGCCAGGCGGGCAGATCGCGCAGGCTACAGCGGCTGATGTCGAGGTAGTCGAGCTGCTCAAGCTGGCTGAGCCACTGCGGCAGCGCTGCGAGCGGGTTGGCGCTGAGGCTCAGGATCACCAGCTGGGTGCATGGCCGCGCTTGGCTCGGCAGGTCCGTGAACTGATTTGCGTCGAGCTGGAGCACCTCAAGCTGCTTAAGCTGGCCAAAGCTGCTTGGCAGCGTGCTGAGCTGATTGCCGCTGAGCACAAGCCGCTGGAGCTGCTGGAGCGCGTCGATGCTCTCTGGTAGCTCGCTGATCTGGTTCTCGCTCAGGTCAAGCTCGATCAGCGCGCTCAAGGCGCTGATCACCGGCGGCAGGCTGGTTAGCAGATTATGGCTGAGGTTCAGTCCCTCAAGGTGCGGCTGCTGCGCCAGTGTGTCCGGCAGGTCGCTGAGCTGGTTGTGGCTGACGTTGAGCTGGCGCAGATTGCTCAGCCGACCAAGGCTCGCCGGGAGCTGCTGCAGCTGGTTGTAGCTCAGATCAGCAATCATCAGGTAGACCAGCTCGCCGAAGCTCTCCGGCAGCTCGATCAGGTTGTTGTTGGCCAGCTCGAGATTGACGATATGCCGCAGCTGACCGAAGCTCTCCGGCAGCACGCCGAGCGCATTTTCGCTCAGATCAAGGCTCGACAGATTAATCAGCTGCGTGAAGACATCCGGCAGGCTGTGTAGCTGATTGTTGCTGGCATACAGCAGCTCCAGCCGCTGGAGCGCGCCCAGCGCACTTGGCAGGTGCGTGAGCTGGTTATAGCTGAGAAACAGCCGCTGTAGGTGAGCTAGGCGCTCAATGCTCTCGGGCAGCGCGGTGAGCCGATTCTGGCTGACATCGAGGTGGTGCAGCTGCTCGAGCTCACAGAGCGACTCTGGCAGCTGCTCGAGCTGATTTTCGCTCAGGTCAAGGTGCTGAAGCTGGCTGAGCATGCCTATGCTCTCAGGCAGTGCGCTGAGCTGATGCCGACTGAGATCGATGAAGGTCAGACCATCTAACATGCCGATCTCTGGCGGGAGCTGGCGCAGCACATGGCTGCTGAGATGGGCATAGTCGATGCTCTGGAGCGAGGGCACGCCGATCAGGACCAAGCGCCCCTGGTTGGCGATCTGATAGCGCAGGTCGGCGAGCGCTGGCCCTGAGAGGACAAAGTCGGGATTATCGCGCTGGAGCGCAGTAAAAAAGGTATCGAGCGTTTGTGCATCCATGGATTGTTATTCCTTTCGGTGCTGGATGCTGCGATTGTAGCAAACAATCACACCTGTGCACAACGGCTCTGGAGCTTAAATGGTACGGCCGCAGGGATTGCTGTCCCTGCGGCCGTGGGTTGCCATGCGCTTAGCCGATCTGCTGCTGCACGTGGCGGCGAAACTCCAGCGGTGCCTGCACCGAGCTGAACGGTGTGCGCGTGCCGCCCGAGCCGATCAGCACCAGGGTGCCGTAGCCGAGCATCCGCCCGAGCAGCCCCTGGTTGATTGCGAGCGATTCCACCTTGGTCAGCAGCAGCTCCAGCGAGCTGCGCTGTAGAAAGCCTGTCTTCATCAGCACGCGCCGATCGGTCAGCACAAACTCTGAGCTGGTGTAGAGCACGAGGCTGCGCAGAAGATCGATCACGCCGAGCGCCAGCAGCACAATGCCGTACTCGCTGAGCTGCTGGGTGAAGAACCCGCCCGCCAGCACGAGCACAATCAGCGGGCGCACAAAGACAATCCAGTGAACCTTCGTCGAGTGAATGATGTGCTCATTCGTCATCAAGTGAGTTTCCGCGTACCCCATAGCTGCTCCTCTGTAGTGAACCGGATCAATATGTCGATGCTTGCAGTATAGGTCGGCGGCAGGGCACAAATATGCCCTCGCTGCGCACCGGCTGGCGCACGCATGCGCCCATGCTGGCGCTGGGATGTCGGCTTGAATGTGGCGCTAGAAATCCTAACACTAAGCCACATTTGTGACGGCCTGCGCCGCGATAATCAGGGTAAGTGAACCGCGTACCCCAGGCGCTTGAGCAAGCCTCTAGCGCCGCTCCTCCGCAGTTGAACCACGTGTTCAACGAGGAGGTCGTCCATGTCTACGTCGTTCGTTCAACTCAAGCGTCGGCTCTTCTTGGTTTTATGCGCAGTGGTCTTGGCTGGGCCGCTGGTGGCGCAGCACAGCCCGCCTGCTACGGCGACGCACGCGCCGGTGACGGTGGCCTGCGATCCGACTACCTGCGGCGGCGGTGACGGCGGTTAATCCTTGGTGGTTCGGCGCAGTTGATGACGGCACACAGCGCGGCTGCTGATCCTCTGTGATCGGCAGCCGCGCTGATTCATGGGCGCGCTGTTGGCCCTGCGCTGGCAGCGCTGGCTTACGCGCCGAGCAGCTGGAATCCGCCCCAGATCAGCGGTGCGGCATGCTCGGCGCTGGCGATCAAGTCGCGCTGGGCCAGGGCAAGCGCGCTGGCGGCATCGCTGTCTGGCTGCGCTAGATGCACGTAGAGCCGCTCGATCAGCGCCAGCCCACGCTGATCGTTGCTCGGCCACAGATTGGCGATTACGGTACGTGCGCCGCCGATGAGCAGCGCGCGCTGGAGGCTGAGCACTTCGTCGCCAGGCAGCGCCTCGCCGCTCGCCCCGTAGCACGTGGAGAGCACGACTGTCGCCCCGCCCAAGCCTAAGTCAACCAGATCGGTGTAGAGCAGATCGCCGTCGTGCAGCAGAATGCGCGCAACCAGGCCGCTGACCGGATGGATCTGCGCGTGGCTGGCGATGTGCAGCCAGCGGAAGCGCGCCAGATCGCCAGCGCGGGCGCGCTGGAGCAGCGCCTGTGGATCGGCCTGGGCACCGAAGAGCACCTCGGCTGGTGCAGGCAGCAGCCGCTCGACAAGCGCCACCTCCGCCTTGGCTCCGGGCAGGTCCAGCGCCCGGCCGTGGAAGTGCTCACAGCCGATGATTAGGCCGTCGTGGCCCTTGCTCGGCTGCTGCTGAAGCTGCTGCCAGAGCGTGAGCGAGGGTATCTGCTGCACAATCGCACGCTCGCAGAGCCAGTGTGAGTCGAGGCGCAGCGTCGGCCAGGTGAGCGTGTGCAGCGCTTGGCAGGCAACGATCAGCAGATGCTGGTCAGGATGCAGGTTCGCCTGCACTGCGGCGGGGATGAGCTGCTGGGCCAGGTCGCTGAGGTCGGCCCAGGGGCGGGCGCTGACGCGCTGAAGGGCTAGGCCAAAGGTGTTGTTGCGCTCCTCAGGGGCGCAGCAGCGGTCGATGAGCCGACGCAAGCGTGGGTCAAGCGGCCGCTGCTCAAGCTCGACGCTGGCAGCGGTGAGGGTGATCAGGGCCAGCTGCTCGGCATACTCGGCGTAGATCAGCACGGTCCAGCCAGCAGGATAGGCGGCGCTGAGATTGGCGCGCAGGGCCACAAGATCAAGCTCGGGGGTGATCATCGGCGGCCGTGGCTGCGTGTGCTGAGCCTGAAACCACAGCTCCAGATACTGCTGCATCAGCAGATCAAGCTGCTTGGCTGGTGTCTGCGGCTGCTCGATGGCGCGCAGCAGGCGCTGCTTCTGGCGCTGGAGGCTGGCGTGTAGCTCGGCTGGGATCAGGCGCTGATCGTGGATCTGGCGGCTGAGCATCAGCGCCCGCTGCTGCTCGATGATGGCGAGCACGGTGGCAGGTGTGGCGATCTCAACCGCGAGCACGAGCGCGTCGTCAAAGAGCGCCTGGGCTGCGCGAAAGACGCTGCTGGAGGCGTGCTCGCTGGCGAAGCTCTGGCGCAGGTTGTGCACAAGCTGCAGCGCCTCAAGGTAGTGATCGAGCGCCACAGCGCGCTGGCCAGCGTGGGCGGCGCAGCGGCCCAGGCCATGCAGAATGCGCCAGCGGAAGTCGGGGCGCTCGTGCAGCACGGCGGCCGCACGCTGCAGCAGCTCGGCGGCGCGGCTGAAATCCGCAGCGTCAAAGGCCAGCTGGCTCGCTTCGACCCACACCTTGCCAAGATTGACCTGGTGGTTAATGCTGGTGAACCAGTGCTGCGCCTGCTGCAGTGCGGTGTGTGCCTCTGCGGGCTGGCCAAGCGTGCGCCACACGCCAGCCAGATTCAGCTGAATCTGGCCGCAGAGCAGCGGATCATTGAGCAGCGCCGCCGCCTCGTCCGCCTGCTGTAGCAGCCGCAGCGCGAGCTGTGGGCGCTGGTGACTCATGGTCAGGCCCTGGTTCATCTGCATCTGCGTGGCGGTATGCTGGTTGTCTAGCTGCTCGGCGATGAGCTGGCTGCGGCGGTAGGCGGCGGCCGCCAGCTCGTATAGCCCGGCCATGTGCGCGATCACGCCAAGATCATTGTCACACTTGCTGACCATCAGCATGCGCTCAAGCTCGAAGAACGTTTTGCGCGCCGCCAGCATCAGGTGCATGGCCTGCGCCGCCTGGCCCATGCGCCCGGCCGAGATGCCGATGTTGTACTGGGCCATGGCGTCGAGGTAGGGCAGTCCGGCGCGGGCAAAGATGACGTGGGCCTGCTCGAAGCAGTCTTGGGCAGCGCTGAACTGATCCTGGCGCTGGAGCAGGTAGCCGCTGTCGATGTAGCAGCGCCCTAGCTCAAGCGGGTAGCGCAGCTCGGCGAACAGCTCGCGCGCTTGATCGAGCTGCTGCTTGGCCTGCGCAAACTGCGCGCTGTTGATCAGGGCGAAGGCGCTCATGCGCCATAGGCGACCAAGGTCGAACGTCAGCCCGAGCGCGTGCAGCTGCGCGGCCAAGCTTGGCGCGAGCTTAAGCACGTCCTGGCTGCGGCCAAGCGCGTTGAGATGACCAAGCCGATCAGTTTGGGTCTGCGCCAGCAGCTGGTCGGCGCTGTGGGCGGCCAGCTCGATACATAGCGCCTCCCATTGCGCTTGCAGCTGCGCACCGGCGCTCTGCTTCCAGGCCGCGACGAGCAGCGCACGGCGGCAGGCGAGGGCGGTGAGCTGCTCACCATGCTGCTCAAACAGCGTCTGCGCGGCCTGCAGCGGCTCCTGGGCCTCGGCCACGTGCTCGGTGTAGAGCGCGCACCAACCGAAAGTATAGCCACAGAACGCAGCCGTCAGACTGGTTGCGCTGGCGCTACGCTGGTAGGCGCGCTGGGCGATGTGGTAGGCGCGCTGCGGTGCGCGCAGTAGAACGTGGAGGATGCGCTGGCAGTCGGCGGGCAGAGTGGGCAAAAACATACAGTCTCCTTGCACTAGCTGTATGGCCTCTGCCAGCTATAATACTTAACCCTTGCTCAGGGAGCAAATGGCTCGTCTGTGGCCAGGTGCAGCTCCAGCGGTGGTCCGTCTGGGTCGGTCAGCAGCTGTGCTGGCACGGTGCCGAAGTTTGCATTGCCGTGTTGATCGATCAGGCTGTGGAACTGCTGCGCGCCGATGCTCAGCACCAGCATGCCGCTGATGATCGGCTGCATGGATACACTGATATTGATTTCAGCGCTGCTGATCACGCGAATCTGCACGCTGAAGGCGTAGTCTTCGCTAAGCTGCTGGTTGGGCAGGCGGTGCGCTGGCGCTTGCTCCAAATCGCGCGCTGTTTCAAGCTGGAGGCGCAGGTCGCTGAACCAAGCGTTGAGCAGCTCGCGACTCCAGCGGGCGATCGTCTGGCGTGCGGCCGACAGCAGGCCGCTGGGGGCCTGGGCGCTTGGTGTGTGCTGGAGCGGCTGTGGCGCGGTCGCTGGAGCGGCAGCGATCTCGATGTGTGCGACGAGCTGCTTGGTGTCGGTGTAGACCTCCGCACACTCGGCGCAGCCAAGCAGGTGCAGCCACTCGGCAGGGTAGCGGCGCAGCGCCAGCTGCTGGTCGAGCGCCGCAAGGTCGATCAGCTCGTCGATGCGCGTCTGGACGCTGCTGTGGCTGAGCGCTTGGGCCTGCTCGGCAGCGACGGCAAAGGCCGCGCCAAGCTGCTGCATGCGTGCGTCGATCAGCGCCTGGCAGTTGGGACAGTCGGTGATATGGTCGATCAGTGCTTGGTCGATCACCGCCAGGTCGGCGGCCTCCAGCAGACGGTCGATTGCGTCTTGAACATTTTGGCATACGTACATAGAAACTTCTCCAGATGAATGAGCGCTTCAGATGAAGAAAGCCAGCTGCGTGCAACTGTCTCCCGCTCTCGGTTTATTGCCACTATCGGTATAGTTGCCCTTAATCCGATTTCTATAAGTCATCCTCCGCCGCATCTGGATCGTTGTGGTCATCGGCTGCATCAGCAGGTGGATCGTCGCTGATCCAGCTGCGTAGGACTGGGTCTTGGCGCAGCACGTCCAGCGCTTTGCTGAGCAAGATCGACACATATGGCTGGCTAATGCCCAGCTTGGCGGCGATTTCGACGCCGCGCCAGCCGCGCAGGTGGGACAGCAAGAACACCGCACGCAGGTGGGGCACAGGCTGCTCGCGCAGCTTGGTTTCGACCAGCTGCAGCAGCTCGCTGTACTCTAGCTGCTGGTCAGGGGCTGGCGCGGCAGACACGAGCGTGCTGTGCTCGGCGCTGTCGAGCGACTCGCGGCGACGCCAGTCGCGCTTCTGGCGGGTGCTATCGCGTACCAGCTGCTTATGGCTCTGGCTAATGATGCGGCTGAGCCACGTGGTGTACTTGCTGCGATATTTGAAGGTTGGCAGCGCTAGGTAGATCTGCTGCGCGATGATCTGCCAGACATCATCAAGGTCCATGCTTGTGTCGCCAACCCAGTTGTTGTTGGTGATGCTAAGCAGTCGCATGCCCAGCTGCTCGCACTCGTACCAGCGGCGGGCGTGATCATCGTGCAATTCATCGCTGAGCGCCTCGATCACCGGGTGGTCACGAATATAGTTCGTGATGATCATCTGCACCAGCTGTGGCGCGGCGCTGTCGGCGCTGGTCAGCGCCTCAAGGGTGGCGACGAGCTTGTCGGTGATCTCAAGCTGAAGCTGCTGTTGCTCGATGAGCTGCTGGAGCACTGTGCGCACGTTGCGCTGTGGCGTATCCTCTGGAATACGCATTCCGGTCCTCCCTATCTACGCATTGGATTGTGCTGAGGATGGCACTGCTGCCTGGAGCCGGGCGCTGGCAGCAGCGGCCATCCATGGTGGTGTTGGGTAGCTGGCGCTCACGCTAAAACGGTCTCGACGAGATCGATCAGGCGCAGCAGGTCGAACGGCTTCGCCAAAAACGCCGAGCAGAGCGGCTCGTCGGTTTTGGGCACGGGCGCAGCGCTCATCAAAATCACAGGCACGGCCTGCGTGGCTGGTGCGCGCCGAATGCGGCGACAAAGCTCGAGACCATTAATCTGCGGCATCATCACATCGGAGATCACAAGATCGGGCTGCTTTTGGGCGACGAGCTCTAGGCCGTAGCGGCCATCGGTGGCGATATCAACGCTATAGCCCTCATCACGGAGCGTTTGCGCGATTAAGTCGGCAATTGCTAGCTCATCGTCGATAACCAGAATGCGGGCCATGACCAACTCCACTTTTATGTACGAAAAACAATTCCTGCTGGTGCGATAGTGAACACATGGTCACCGGGAATATAGTCGCTTCCGCGCAATTTGTGCACCACCAGAGTCCGAATCGCCTCGTGGCTTTTGATGGTGTTGGTCAGCTCTAAATGCCCGTCGGCCATGGTCAACGCGTGGCTGTAGCGGCGGTCGGGGTTGGCCGGCGTCAGCACAAGGCTGGTGCACTGCGTGTACTCGCTGTAGGTCTGTAGCTCATGGATAAAATCGTCGGTGCCTGGGTCGTTGCGCTCGTTGGTGTGGGGCATAGGAATGCCGTCGAGGATCAGCAGGGTCGGGTTTTCGGCCTGCACTGTGCGCTTGATGTGCTGCAGCAGCCCGCCTAGCCCTGAGTCCTTGAATGACTGGT
This sequence comes from Herpetosiphonaceae bacterium, assembly GCA_013538855.1. Lineage (GTDB taxonomy): Bacteria > Chloroflexota > Chloroflexia > Chloroflexales > Herpetosiphonaceae > OHK22. The sequence goes on along the minus strand of JABXJS010000279.1, from coordinate 1,322 downwards.
AGCCGTTCACGTAGGTGATGGTGTCGCCGATCGCGGCGTAGTTGAAAAAATCAAACTGGTTGAGGTAGGAGAAGAGCCGCGAGTGCGTCTCCGCTAACACGGTGAAGTAGCTCACCTTGCCACCATTGGCGATGGTGCTGTAGGCGATCTGGTTGGCGAGGATCGTCTTGCCGCCACCAGGTATCCCAATGATTAAGTACAAGCTCCCGCGGAAAAATCCGCCATGCAAGATCGTGTCAAGACTGTCGATGCCGGTGGACACGCGCTCAAGCGGGCGGGGGTGCGAATGTACGTCCATGTCTCCGCCTCCAAAAACAGGTTTATGGCTCAACCTTCTGTCTCGGGTAGTGTTTTAGTATAGCATACCGGCTTGTGGCGCTGTTCGTGCAGGCGCTTGCAGTACGCCCCTGGTATCATCGAGCTTGTCAAGGAGGTATGCTATGACGATGCGCCGTACACTCACCGTTGGTTTTGCGCTGCTGGCACCGATTGTTCATTCAAGATGACCTGCCCTTTCATGGCGGCCGCACGTTCCAATGGATTGCCGGGAACGCTATGACCAGCATCGTCATCACGTAAAGGCGAGCGCTGCTTTTGTAGTAGTTTTTGTATTACTTCAGGGCTGTTCGAGCGCTGCCCCTTCCGCTAAACTGGCCATAGCGGTTGCGCAGCGCTTGGCCCTTGGGCGCTGCGCTCTTAACACTGATGCCCAGCATCCAACAACGGAGTCGCTATGCCCATGAAGCCTGTGGCCGCCCTGGTTGCCCTGGACCCTGTCTGCCAGCGCTGGCTTGAGTCGCAGTTGCTTAGCTCGCTTGGCCTGGCCTACTATCTGATCACCCACGCTGATGTGACGACAATCGCCACCCTGGAGACGCTGGCCGATGTCGGCATTAGCTGTATTATTCTCGACCGCGCCGCCTGCGCCCACTTTCCGCTCACCGCCTGGATCGCCCGCTCCGCTCGTCTTTGCCAGCTCAAGACGGTCGTTGTGTCCCCGGCCTGCGCCCACCGCGCCAGCGAGCTACACCATGCGCTGCAGGGGCTTGGCTTGGCCGCCGCGCGCGGTTTCTACCCCTAACTCCTACCTATTATGATGATCAGCGCGCTGCGTTGGTGGCGGCGGGCGCAGCGTGGGCCGGGCGGTGCAAGGCCGCCGGTGCCGGGCGCACGGCGGCATGCTGGCGTGCGTGTCGCTGTGCGCTGCTGAAGGCATCCGTGACAGAGTATAAAGATGATCAGCGCGCTGCGTTGGTGGCGGCGGGCGCAGCGTGGGCCGGGCGGTGCAAGGCCGCCGGTGCTGTGTGGCCACGTAGCGGCGG
>JABXJS010000278.1 GCA_013538855.1 Herpetosiphonaceae bacterium | reverse complement strand
GGTTCCTTTCTTGGTTGGCACCACAAAGGATACCGCACGATTCGGCCGCCACACCGTTTACCCTGGCCCCAGGGAGTCCTGTGATCTACTGAGACTATTTTCACTTCTGACAGCTGTTTTTCATCCCCTACAGCCTACCAGTACGGCGGCGGCTGGTTGTGGGCCTTGACGCGGGTGGGGCCGAAGGGCCACCAGGAGCCGCCCCAGGCCGAGGGCCACCAGCCAGTGCCGAGCTTCTTTGCGCCCTTGGAGCGGTTGCAGGCGGCGCAGGAGCCGACGAGGTTTTTCGTGTCGTTGGCCTCGGCGCTGCGCGTGGTCTTGTCCTGCGTCGAGCCTTTGGCGGCCCAATGCAGCTTCAGCGGCTCGATGTGGTCGATGTCGGCGATGGGCGCAGCGTTGCAGTAGACACAGGTGCCGCCGTTGTCCTGCGCAGCCACCTGCTTGTTGCCGCTGGGGATGGCGGCGTACTGGCGGTCGTAGCCAAACTCGCTGAGCGCGGTCTCGTAGCCGCGATCAAGGCCCGCGCCGCGACCAACGAGCGCGCCGCTGTCGTAGTTATCCTTTTTGGTCAGCGTCCCATCGTAGTCACTATTGTAGCCAGGCACAAAATCCACCACCACGTGGTAGGTCGTGTAGATCGAGTTGGCGGTGGTTTTGTCGAGAATATTCGCGCCGACCAGCTCCTTCAGCCCATCCCACAGACCCTTATTGAAGCCCTCGTGGTAGCCATCACGATAGCCCTGTACATAGGCCGCTTTCTTCCCACTGCGCTGGATCAGCGCCGTCGCTGGCGCACGCTGCAGCGTCGGACGGGCCGTGGCTAGCGCGGGCGCGGCCTGCTGAACAACGCCGCAGCAGCCAGGGCAGCCGCAGCCGTGCGTGTGGGCCGACTCGGGGGCGCGCTGCGCGGTCAGCAGCGCATCAACGGCCTGATTCCCGACAGTGCGCTGGAGCTGTAGCAGCTGCGCCGGGGCGCTCTGCGGCATGCGCGATGCAGTCGCTGGAGCAGATGCGGGCATGGTCTGCGGCGGACGCTCTGATGGTCTCCGTCTGAGGCGCGGCATAATCATCACCATTGCTAGAGAAGCATAGTGCCATCTTAGCAGAGCGGCCATGCGCGGCGCAACTACAATTTGCCGCTTGAATGTAGCCGCAGCAGATCACCCGCGCCCAGCTTGCCCAGCGCCCAGCCCAGCCGATCACGCTTGAGCACCCGCCGCTGCCTGCCGACCTCGTGGCGCTGCCCATGGGCTAAACTAGGCCACAGCCATAGCAAACACGAGACCGCCGCTGGCACTTGATCCAGCGGCGGCTGTGCTTGTAGGCTACGCCTGCGGCTCGGTCGGGCCAGCGGCGGGCAGTGCGACGCCGAGGTGCTGCGCCAGGGCCGTTATGCGCGCAAGAAAGCCCGCCAGCGCATCGAACGAGCCATCGCCGCCGGTCTGCAGCACGCGCAGGTCGTGAATCTCGGGCATCTCGGCGGCTAGCTCCGGCAGGCGCTCGATCAGGCGGCTGGCAAGATCGCCGCTGCTGATCGAGTTGCGCACCTCCTGCTGGAGGCGCGCGACGGCGGCCTCCTTCTCGGCCAGAGCCAGATGCACGCGGTTGCGCGCGGACTCCAGCTCTAGCTCCAGCATGGTCTGCTGGCGCTGGCGCTCGATCTGGGCAGCCTGGGCGCGCTGCTCTAGCTCGCCCTGCTGGGCCTGCATGGCCAGCTGGAGCTGGGCGTCGGCCTGGACGCGGGTCAGCTCACGGTTGATCTCCTCCAGGCGCGTCTGGAGCCGCATGGCGGCGAGGCGCTCCTCCTCGGCCAAAATCTTCAGCGCCTCCTCGGTCTCTAGCGTCTTCTGCTGGGCGTTGGTGTCAGCGGTGAGCTGGGTGCGCGCTAGCGCGTCGGTCTGCTCGCGCTGCAGCTGCTCCATGCGCAGGGCCTGCTCGATCTCGGCGGCCTGGCGCTGGAGGCGCTGCTCGGACTCGCGCTGGAGGCGCGTGGTGGCCTCCTGCAGCTCCAGGCGCTGGCGCACCGACTCCTGCTCGCGAGTGAAGCGGGTGGTCTCCTCGCGCAGGCGCAGCTCCTGGGCCTCGGTCTGCTTGCTCTGCTTGATGCGCTCGATCTCGACCAGGCTCTCGGCCTGGCTGGTCTCGGCGGTCTGGCGCGTCTCTAGCTCGCGCTGGCGAATCTGCTCCTCCATCGAGAGGTGGCTGATGCGGGCGATGCGCTCCTGCTCGTGGCGGAAGGGCGACTGAAGGTCATTCCAGAGGCGCTGCGAGCTAACCAGGGCCTCTTTGATCTGCACGGTGACGATCTTGATGCCCAGGCCGCCGGTGCCGTTGTCGAGCTGGCCCTGGCCCTCGGCGACCGCCTTGAGGCGCGTGGTCAGCTCCTCGATGATCGGCTCCTTGTCGGTCAGCACCTCCTCGACGCTCATGGTGGCGATCTTATCTTTGATCGCGGCCTCGGCCTGCTCGCGCAGCTGGGCGTTGACGATGCCGAGCGGGTCGTGCTGGTCGGAGAAGTCGAGCTTGTGGTAGGCGATCGCGAAATCTTGAATCTGCCACTGCACGTAGGCCAAAATGTTGATGCCCTGCTTCTCTTTGCTGATGCAGTTGGCCACAATGCCGATCGTCTGCATGGCCGCAGGCACGATCAGGTAGGCGTCGGTGAGCGGGTTGTAGCGAAAGGAGAGGCCCAGGCCCAGCGTGATTGGCTTGGTCTTGCCCATGCGCGTGTGCACCACGTAGGCATTCGGCGGCACGATGATGCGCTTCCAGCGCCACCAGCCAGTCTCGCGCACGCGCAGCGGCTCTTTTTCAAGCTGTAGCTCCTCGGAGGTTTTCAGGCCGCTCAGCAGCGAGGACGACTTCTTGGCCGGGCTGACCTGCGCCATACGGCTGCGCTCGGCCTGCGGCGCGGGCAGCGGCATGCCCGGCGGCTTGGGCGCGGCGCTGCCGACGGCGTAGAAGTCATCGCTTTGTTGTGCCTCTGGGGGCAGCTGATCGTACACTTCCTCCTCGGCGAGCTTCTCTTGGATATTTTGCTCCATAAACACGTTGGCGGCGGCTTTGCGCTTTTCCATCGGTGGCCCTCCTAGCTACAAGGCTACGACCAGCCACCAGGGCCGCCTGGCCCTAGCCCGCTGGTGTGTCTACGAAAAAGAACGCCGGAGCGGTCGGCAGAGTTCCTGCTGATCCCAGGTCTACGCAGAACAATGATGCAAGAAGAAGAAGCTGCACGCTCAGTATAGAGCAAAACGCAGCGAATTTTAATCAGCGGCAGCAAACGGCGCTGCGTCCATACCTTTGACGCACGCCCCTGCGCACACCTTGCCGCCCGCCGAGCGCTGCCACCCACCGCGCAGATTTCCCATCATTGTTTTGTGGGGATGTCTAGCCCGCTCGTTTGCACGCGCGCTGCTGCATCCACTTCGCTGCGCACGCCATCAGCGGCACGGGCAACAGCTCAGCGCCCGCGCCGTGATCTCATGCGCCGCCTGCTGTGGCCACG
>JABXJS010000277.1 GCA_013538855.1 Herpetosiphonaceae bacterium | reverse complement strand
GGTCGCCAGCCAAGCGCAGAAGCGCGGGCCGTCGGCGCGCACATCCTCGGGCACGAGGTGCAGCGTCGCGCCGCTGGTCAGCGCCGCGAACAGCTCATACACCGAGACATCGAAGCTTATGCTTGTCCACATGCTGGCCTGCGCCTGCTCCGGCAGCGGCTGGATGCGTGCAAACTGATCGAGCAGGTTGATCGCTGCGCGGTGAGTGCAGGCGACGCCCTTGGGCTGGCCGGTGGAGCCGGAGGTGTAGATCACGTAGGCGCGGCTGCTGGCGCTGCTGGTCAGCGCTGGCGCTGTGCACGGCTGGCTGGCGATTAGCGGCCAGTCGCGGTCGATGTCGAGCACCTGCGCAGGCGTGGCTGGCAGCCGCTCGGCCAGATCGCGCTGCGTGATCAGCAGCGCAGCCTGCGCATCGTTGAGCATAAACGCCAGCCGCTGCGCCGGATAGGTCGGATCGAGCGGCACATAGGCCGCGCCCGCCTTGAGGATGCCCAGCACGCAGACAATCAGCGCCGTTGAGCGCTCCAGGCATAGCCCCACCTGAGTGCCTGGCCCCACGCCGGAGGCGCGGAGGAAGTGCGCAAGCTGGTTGGCTTGCTGATCAAGCGCGCGATAGCTAAGGCGCTGATCATCAAACACCACCGCCGTGGCTGCGGGCGTGCGTGCGGCCTGCTGGGCCACCAGCTCGTGTAGGGTGGCGCTGTGGCGATAGTCGGCGCTGGTCTGATTAAAGCTGTGCAGCTGCGCGCGCTCGTGCTGTGGCAGCAGCGGCAGGTCGCTCAGCCGCTGGCGCAGATCGGCGGCGATGCCCGCGAGCAGGCTGGTGTAGTGCTCGGCCAGCCGCGCCATGGTCGCTGGGTCGAAAAGGTCGGTGCTGTACTCGATGACGCCGCGTAGCCCGCCGTGCGTCTCCGCCAGCGCCAGCGTCAGGTCGAACTGCGCGGCGGTGCGCTGCAGCGGGTAGACCGTGCAGGGCAGAGCGCCAAGCTGCACGGGCGCGTCGGCGAGGTTCAGCGCCAAGGCGGCCAGATCGGCTCCTGCGCCTGGCGGCGTGCTCTGTAGAGCGAACATCACCTGAAAGATCGGCGTGCGGCTGGGGTCGCGCTCGGGCTGGAGCCGCTCGACGAGCGCGCCAAAGGGCAGCGCCTGATGCTCCAGCGCCTCGATGACGGTTTGACGCACCTGCTGCAGGAATCTGTCGAAGCGCGGATTGCCTGCGAGGTTGGCGCGCAGCGCCAGCGGGTTGACCACATAGCCCACAAGGTCGCGCAGCTCGGCGCGGTCGCGGCCAGTGCTGGGCGAGCCAACGATCAGGTCATCTTGGCCGGTGTAGCGCTGGAGCAGCACCTGGAAGGCGGCCAGCAGCACGGTGTAGAGCGTGGTGTGCTGCTGCTGGGCCTGCGCCTTGAGCCGTGTGCTGAGCGCAGCATCAATGCAGAAGGTATGCGCCGCGCCGCGCTGGCTCTGAACTGGCGGGCGTGGGCGATCGGTCGGTAGCGCGAGCAACGGCAGCGGGGCGGCGAGCTGGCGCGTCCAGTAGTCCCACAGCGCTTGGCTGTCTGGCGCTGCGAGGCGTGTGCGCTGCCAGCGCGCATAGTCGGCGTAGCTGAGCGTGACTGGCGGCAGCTGTAGGTGCGCTGGCTCGTGCTGATACAGCGCGGCTAGCTCACGGAGCAGCACGCCGAGCGACCACATATCGGCGATGGTGTGGTGCACGCACAGCAGCAGGATGTGCTCGCTCGGGCTGCGGCGCAGCAGGCGGGCGCGCAGCAGCGGCGCTTGCTCCAGGTCGAAGGGCTGCGCGGCGTAGGCGCTGAGCTGCTGATCGAGCTGCGTGTTGCTCCAGTCGCTGGCGTCCTCCAGCTCCAGGTGCAGGCGACCAGCGGAGTGGACGATCTGCAGCGGCGCGCCGTCGCTGACCGCGAAGGCGGTGCGCAGCGCTGGGTGGCGTTGCTCCAGCTGGGCGAGTGCTGCTGCCAAGCGTGCGACATCAAGCGCTGCGCTGATGCGCAGGGCGCAGCTGATGGTGTAGGCCGGGCTAGCGGGCGCAAGCTGCTGCACCAGCCAGAGCGCCTGCTGTCCAGGGCTAAGCGGGTGGGCTGGCGCTGCGGCGGCGCTGAGCGGGATGGGTGTCGGCGGGGCCTGATCGAGCAGTGCCAGGATGGCGGCGGCCAGCGTGGGCAGCGTGTGCTCTTGCAGCAGCAGGCTCGGCGGCAGGCGCAGCTCCAGCGCACGCTCAAGGCTGAACTGGAGCTCCACCGCTGCCAGTGAGTCGAGGCCGAGGCTGCTGATCGGCTGCGCAGGGTTGATCTGCTGCGCTGCTGTGCCAAGGGCCTGGGCCAGCTGTTCGCGTAGCAGCTGCTCGAGCTGCGCCTGCCGTCGGGGCGCTGGGAGTAGGCGCAGGTCAGTCGCGGTCAGCGGTGGCTGTTCGGCGTGATCGGCAACGCTGCTGCTGGCCACGCTGCTGCTGAGCACGGCCAGCGTGCCAGTCAGAAAGCCAGCGCGGCAGGCGTGGCGCTGAATCTTGCCGCTTGATGTCTTGGGAATGGAGCCAGGCCGCAGCAGCACGATGGCGTGAACGCTCAGCTCATGCGCGTCGGCGACCGCCTGGCGCACGGCGGCGAAAATCTGCTCTGGCGCTGTGTGGCGCTGCTGCCGCTCTAGCTCATAGGCGATGACGAGGCGCTCTGTGCCGTCGATTTCGACCGTGAAGGCCGCGCCTGCGCCAGGCTGCAGCGCCGGGTGGCAGCGCTCGACTGTCTGCTCGATATCTTGCGGGTAGTGGTTGCGCCCGCGCACGATGATCAGATCTTTGCTGCGGCCGGTGATAAACAGCTCGTCGCCATCGGTGAAGCCGAGATCGCCGGTGCGCAGAAATGGGCCGATGCCGCTGGACAGCCGCGCCTGAAAGATCTGCTGCGATAGCTCGGGCTGGCCCCAGTAGCCCTGCGCCACGCTCGGCCCAGATACCCAAATCTCGCCGACGGTGCGCGGTGCGCAAACCGTGGCGGTCGCCGGATCGACGACTAGCACCAGGTGCTCGTTGAGGCGCTGGCCTGAGCTGACCAGCTGGCGCGGGCTTGATCCGGCGCTGAGCAGCTTGCGGGCAACGTTGCGCTCTAGCTCGGCTGCGTCAAAGCTTGCCACAACCGGCTCCTTGGCAACCAAGCCGCCGGTGACGATCAGCGTCGCCTCGGCCAGGCCATAGCACGGATAGAAGGCGCGGCGCTGGAATCCTGCTGGTGCGAATGCGTCGGCGAAGCGCTCAAGCGTCTCGGCGCGCACCGGCTCGGCTCCATTGAAGGCGACGCGCCAGCTGCGCAGATCAAGCTCGGCGCGCTGCTCGGGGGTGCTGCGGCGCACACACAGATCGTAGGCGAAGTTTGGCCCGCCGCTGGTGGTGGCACGGTAGTGGCTGATGGCCTGGAGCCAGCGCAGCGGCTGCTGGAGAAAGTCGACGGGAGCCATTAGCACGGTTGGGAATCCGGCGTAGAGCGGCTGGAGGATGCCGCCGATCAAGCCCATGTCGTGGTACGGCGGCAGCCAGATCACGCCGACGCTCTCTGGCGTGTGATTGAAGGCGCGCTGAATGCAGGCCAGATTGTGCAGCAGGTTGCTATGCGCAAGCATCACGCCTTTGGGCGTGGCTGTGGACCCAGAGGTGTACTGCAAAAAGGCCAGCGCTGCGCCGTCGCTGGCCCCTGCGCGCCAGGCGTCAGCGTCCATGGTCGCGCCGTCGGTGGCGAACCAGCGCACGCGCTGGAAGCCTGGCTCCAGCGCGCTGATCTGTGGCGCTAGCGCAGCAAATTCGCTGGTGGTGAGGGCGATGCTGGGGCGTGCGTTGTGCACAATCGCCTGTAGCCGCGGCAGCGTGCGCTCGATGCGGGCGCGGTGCGGCGGATAGGCTGGCACAGCGATGCAGCCGGCATAGAGGCAGCCAAAAAACGCCACGATATACTCGAGGCCCGGCGGGTAGAGCAGCAGCACGCGCTCGCCAGGCGTGGTGTGCTGCTGGAGCCATGCGCCTAGCGCGCGCGCGCGCAGATCAAGCTCGGCGTAGGTCAGATGCTGCTGTGTGCTGGTGCCGTCGAGTAAAAATGTGTAGGCGCGCTGCTGCGGCTGGGCCTGCGCCCGCCCACGAAGGAGATCGACAAGCGTAGCAAAGGTGGCGGGCTTCAACAGATTACTCATGGGTATACAGCTACTCCTTCGCATATGGCGCAGATGGTGCGTGCACCGCGTGCATATGCATAGAACGACAATCCTGAACTGCTTTGGCTCAATCTGTGCTATGATGTGCTAGCAATAAAAAATGATTAAATGCGTGCAGTGAACAAAAATTGGGTACACGAATAGCAGTGCCTGAACATCTATGGCTCGGCACAGAAAAATATCGTCCTACGGGCTACAAAAAACGCAGATTGTACGAATGTAGAGCTATAGAGCTGGGGCTATGGCGCGTGAGCTGGATAGAATCCGCATGATCGTTGACATACCAACAGTTGATTATTGTCAGTCATGTGATCAGTCCTTTCTTGCCCCTCTATGATACGGTGTTCCGCGCCGAATCTGGAACCTCATCACATATACAAAAAGTCATACAAAAGTCTGCCAGATTCTGGTGTCAATCCTGCAGAGTGCTCGTTTTGGGGCCAAAAGATACAAAAAGTGTCAAAGATCTGTGCTGAGATTGTTTCGATGTGAACTACCGCTAGCGTATGTGCAGGGTGGCACTTGGCCAGAGGCGTGGGGCTGCGCCCAAAACCCGCCGAGCCACTGGTGGGTCTACAGCATGAGGTGATATGAGCGCAGATGCGGCTGAGGATGCGTGTATCGGCTGCGGTGGGGCGTTGCGCAGCACAGCGCCAAGGCTGGCGCTGTGCTGCTGGCGGCTAGTTGGCGCGCTGGCGCAGGCGGGCGGTGTTGCGGCTGAGCACGGCGGCGATGCCGCTCTGGAGGGTGCCGCTGGAGGTGATGGTGCTCAAGTCGATGCCGAGGCCAACGAGGGTCTGGGCGACCTCGGGGCGGATGCCGGTGAGCACTATCTCTGCGCCGAGCAGGCGCACAGCCTGGGCGGTCTGGATCAGCATATTGGCGACGTAGGTGTCGATGATTGGCACGCCAGTGATATCGAGCACGACAATACGGGCGTGGTTGGCCTCCAGGCCGTGCAGCAAGGTCTCCATCACCAGCTGAGTGCGCTGCTCATCGAGTGCGCCGATGAGCGGCATCACCATCACCGAGTCGCTGATCGGGATGAGCGGCGTGGACAGCTCGGCCAAGGTGGCGGCTTGGGCGCTGATGATCTGCGCTTGAATGTGGGCGCGCTGCTCCTCGGCGCGCTTGCGCTCGGTGATGTCCAGGCCCGAGCTGATGATCGAGAGGCCCGCGTCGTCCTTGTTGTGCAGCACGGTGTGATTCCAGGCGATCAGGCGCTCCTGGCCGTCGGCGCGCAGCAGGTGGTTCTCGAAGCTCTGCGGCGTCTGGCTCGTGGGGATGTGCGCAAACGCTTGGCGAAATGCGTCGGCCTCGGCTGGCACGATAAAGACCTCCCAAAAGAGCTGCCCCTCTAGGCTGTCCTCGGCCCCAACCAGCTGCTCGCTGGTGTGGTTTGAGTGCAGGATGCGGCCGTGCTGATCGAGCATGACCATCATTGCCCCGGCGCTGTCGAGCACCACGGCGGTGAGATTGCGCTCGCGCTGCAATGTCTCGATGAGGTTACGCACCTGGGTCGTCATGTGATTGAAGGCCGCGCCAAGCACGCCTAGCTCGTTGCGCCTGCGCGCAGGCACCGTCACAGCGAGATTGCCTGCGCTGATGCTTTCGGCAGCGTTGGTCAGCCGCTGCAGCGGCATGACGATCTGGCGGGCGTAGAGGATGCCGAGCGCTACTGCCAGCAGGACCGTGATCAACAGCGCTGCGCCCATCACCCACAGCATCCTGTAGAGCACCGCATAGACCTCGCTGGTCGGAAGCTCGACCACCACATTCCAGCCAAGGCTGCGGATTGGCGCGGTTGATCCGAGCACCTCTTGGCTGTTTAGCCCAATGTAGGTGGCTGGTGGCACCGCGATCGCCGACGTAATGCGCGGGAAGAATGGGCGATCTGACAGATCTTCGAGCGTGCGTGCATCGGCACGGCGTGTCTTGGCTGCCACCAAGACGCCACGGTTATCGACGATGTAGACATAGCCAGTGGTGCCGACGTTCGTTTGCGCTACAACAAAGCCGAGAAAGTTGAGATTGATGCGCGCGAGCAGTGCGCCCGCCACCTCATCCTGCTCGCTGCGCACCGGTACGGCGAGCAGCAGCGTTTGTGCGCCGCTAGCCTGGTCAATCTCCACCGCGCCAACAGCGTCCTCCTGCTGAAGCACAGCCTGCTGGAAGAGCGGCGAGGCGGCCTGGCTGGTGCGCAGCGGCTCCAGGCCCGGCGGCGCGACCGAAACAACGACCTGTCCGCTCTGATCAAGCAGCGTCAGCTGCTCATAGGCGTCGTTGTGGCGCGTGAGCGCTTCGAGGAAGCGCTGCTGGGTCGCCTGCGGGAGATCAGTCAGGCCGCGCACACGGGCGAGATAGTTCAGCCCGCGGTGCAGATCGTCCATATAGTTGTCGATATCGCCGGCTGCCTGGCGGCTGCGCGCCTCCTGCGCTGTCTGCACCTGCACCAGCTGGGCCTGGAAGCTGACGTAGATCAGCACGCCGCCGGTGATGAGCAGCGCTAGTCCCACCAGGGCGACAAGCCCATAGCGGAGCTGGACGGCGATTGAGATGCTCCAGCGGCGTTGCCCGCGCTGGCTGGTGCCGGTTGGCTCGCTCATCTGCTGTTTCATAGGCGCTCCTTCTGCAATCGCTACGGTGCGAGCACAAGCTTGCCGGTCACAATATCGTTCTGCACAGCCTTAACTCTGGTCTCTTCATCTGACGTGAGCATGTTGTAGAAGGGGGCCAGCGACTGGGCACCGTCGCGCAGGCCAAACTTGTACTGCTTGCCCTCCCAGCGGCCTTGCTGCACGAGGGTGGCTCCGCGCAGCAGCAGCACCGGGGTTTCTTGGACGGCGCTGGTGAGGATCGCAGCGGGCGCAAGCTCGTGCTGATCCCAGGACCAGGCAATGGCGTAGTGCTGGGTCTGCTGGGCGATGGCGAAGATCTCTTGGCTGGCCTCGTTGACGTTGGCGAGCAGCACATCGGCACCTGCATCGACCTGCTGCTGCGCGATGACGCGCGTGCGCTCGCGATCGCTCCATGAGCCAACCCAGGCGACGTTGACCTTGATGTTGGGGTTGATGGCGTGCGCGCCGCGCTCGAAGAAGGTGGCCTCTTCTTTGGTGTGCGGGTACTCTTCGCCGCCGATGAAGGCGATGGTGTTGGAGGTGGTTTTGAGGCCAGCGACAACGCCAGCCAGGTAGCCGATTTCGCTATCGCGGAAGCTCAGTGCGCCGAGGTTGGCGTTGTTGCCGGGGTAGCTCGCCACCACAGCGAACTTTGTGCGCGGGTAGGCGGCGGCGGCGGCCTCGGCAGGCTGGATGTACTGCCCGCCGTGGGCGACGATGAAGTTGTAGCCCTGCTCGGCATAGGTGCGCAGCGCCTGCTCCGCAGCGGCATCGGCTACATTTTCGCTGTAGGCGATGGTGGCACCAAGCTCGTCCTGAATCAGCTTGAGGCCCTCGTAGCCCGCCTGACTCCAGGCTTTGTCGTCGATGGTGCCTGGCAGAATCATGGCAACTTTGAAGGCTCCAGCGCTGCTGGCAGCTGGTGTCGCGCTGTTGGACGTGTCCGCCGTGCCACAGCCTGCAAGCAGCACGCTGATGATCAGTCCGAGAATCCATACCCGCGGTTGGCGATCCATGACGACCTCCTTTGGCATACACGGAACAACACAGGGTACTGGCGCTGCACCGTGATGCGGCCAGTGTTCAACGACGTATCTGCTGCCAGCAGTTTTTAGGTTAGCTTAAGGATTTTTGTAGATGTGGCTACAATACACGTGGCTACCACGCCTGTCAAGAGGCTATTCGTCCACCTTCTGCTTAACCAACCTGCGTGCTGCGCGCATGTGCGCTGATGATCGCTGGCTGGTGTTGCGGCAATCAGCCGCAGCACGCGGTACAACGCTGCACGATGCATCAGGCGCGGCTAGCACGCTGGCCGCTGGCATGGCCGAACCGAGCACAGCCAGGGTTGGCCGCAGCAGGGGTGCTGATTAAGCACTGGCCGATTTTTCTATTCTATGTAACTGGCGCATACAAGCGCGCAGGTTGGGCGTAGACGCTGATGGCTGTACGGGGCAGTGTCGTATCTCTGCTAAACTAGCGCCTCTGGCTAGAAGAACAGGAGCGGAGCTATGAACGATGCAGTTGATCGGAATGTGCTGGCCGCCTGCCGCGAGGCGCTGGTGCGGCAGACAGAGATGGTGGCGCTGCTTGCGGCAGCCTGGCGCATCGAGCCGCGCGCTGTGTTTTACCGCTGGTGTCGCGAGCGCCCGCAGCCAGGCTTTATTCCTGGCACCGCCTGGCGCTACTTCTTCCACGGCCTAGAGTGCGACTTCGACAACCAGGACGACGGTCGCCATGTGCGGGCCAACTTTGCCCCCGGCGGCCGCGCCGACGCCGTCGATGTGCTCGGCGTGCTGGCTTTTGTGATGACGAGCAAGCCGCCCTGGGGCAGCTACCCTGCGCTCCAGCAGCTGCTGGCGACTGCGCCGCCGCCATACACCGCCTACTCCGGCGACTACCAGCGCATGGCCGCGCTGCTGGAGCCGCTGTATGCCGCCGGTGTGTTTGTGCTGGCCGATCCGGCGCTGCACGCCTTTCAGCAGCAGCACACCAGCTTCGATGCCCGGGGCACCAGCTACGTCGCGATGCCCGCTGGCGTGGCCTACAGCGATCCGCTGCAGCGCGAGTTTTGGGACACGCTCGTCTGCCATCGCATGGTGCTGGCGGCTCGGTGGCGCTAGGGCTGCACGTGGCGCTGGCCGTGGTCGCGCTTGGGCGCAGGCTGCGGCACGGCAGCAGACGGCGACAGCGCATAGCGTCGGTAGAAGAGCCGCTTGATCAGCTCTACGGCTGCAACGTAGGCTGCTGTGATGCCGAGCAGCGCAAGGAGCAGCCCTGGCGGCAGCGGCTGGAGGCCCAGCAGATCGCTCAAGGGCAGGTAGGGCAGGGCGAGCGTGATGCTGCCAATCAATAGCGTTGAGCGCCATAACGCCCGGCCAGGCCGACTGCGGTAGAACGGGCGTCTGGTGCGCACAACCAGCGCAATTACCAGCTCGGTGAGCAGCGACTCGACAAACCAGCCGGTACGGAATATCTCCGGCGCGCTGTGAAATACAAACAGCAGCAGGCCAAAGGTCAGCAGGTCGAAGGCGCTGCTGGCCAGCCCAAACCACAGCATAAAGGCGCGGATAAAGCCAATATCCCAGCCGCGCGGGCGCTCGATCAGCTCACGATCAACGCTGTCGCTGGCGATGCTCATGGCTGGCACATCAGATAGGAAGTTGTTGAGCAGGATCTGCTTGGCCAGCAGCGGCAGGAATGGCAAAAAGAGCGACATCGCGGCCATGCTGAGCATATTGCCGAAGTTCGCGCTGGTGGTTGTAAAGATGTACTTAAGCGTGTTGGCGAACGTTTGGCGGCCCTCTTGGATGCCGTCGTGCAGCACGCGCAGGTCATGGTTCAGCAGCACGAAGGTCGCGGCCTCCTTGGCCACATCGACGGCGCTGTCCACCGAGATGCCGACATCGGCAGCGTGCAGCGCTGGCGCATCGTTGATGCCGTCGCCGAGGTAGCCAACCACATGGCTCATTTTGCGCAGCGCCTGGATGATGCGCTCCTTCTGCTGCGGCTCCACTTCAACAAATAGGCTGGTCTGCTCGGCACTGTGCCAGAGCGCCTCATCGCTGAGCATGTGCAGATCAGCGCCGGTCAGGATTGGCTCGGCGGCTAGCCCGACTTGGCGCGCCACATATTGGGCTACACGCCGGTTGTCGCCGGTGATAACTTTGATCTGCACGCCGAGCTGCGCAAGGTCGTTGATTGTCGCACGCGCGTCGGCCTTCGGTGGGTCGCGGAAGCGGAGATAGCCGATAAAGGTCAGCTCCTGCTCGTCAGCACGGGTGTAGCGCTGCGGCGCTGCTGCCCCGTCCAGCGCTTTGACGGCCACACCGAGCACACGAAAGCCCGCTGCGCCCCACTCCTCATACTGGGCCACGAGCGCAGCCCGGCGCTGGCTATCGAGGCGCATGGGGGGCACGTGCGGCTGTGATGCTTGGCTGTCGCGTGCGCTCGCTGCGCTGGGCTGCATGTGCGTGCAGATTGCGAGCAGTGGCTCTAGCGCACCTTTGGTGATCATGCGGCGCGCACCGTCGGCCTCTGCGACCACCACGCTGAGCCGCTTGCGCTCGAAGTCATAGGGGATCTCATCGATCTTCCGCTGGTCGCTGGGGTCGATCTGCGCTGCGGCGGCTACCAGCGCGGCGTCGAGCGGATTGCTCAGCCCGGTCTGGAGCAGCGCGTTGAGCGCCGCTGCATGGAGCACGTCAGCAGCTGGCTGGCCGTCGGGGTCGAGCGCTGCGTCAAGACACACACTGCCCTCTGTGAGCGTGCCGGTTTTGTCGGTGCACAGCACGTCCATGCTGCCGAAGTTTTCGATAGCGCTGAGCTGGCGCACGATCACGCCTTGGGCCGCCATGCGCTGCGCACCATGGGCCAGCGTCATGCTCAAAATCGCTGGCAGCAGCTCGGGGGCGAGACCGACGGCGAGGGCGATCGCAAAGAGCAGCGACTCGATGGCTGGCTTGGCGGCCAGCGTGTTGATCGTGATGATCAGCAGCACCATAATCACCATCGCCTGCGTCAGCAGCAGCCCGAAGTGGCGGATGCCCCGCTCGAACTGGGTCGCAGGCGCTTGCAGCACGAGCCGCTCGGCAAGCTGCCCAAAGATCGTCCGCCTGCCGGTCTGTGTCACCACCATGGTGGCGGTGCCGCTGCGCACCGAGGTGCCCATGAACAGACAGTTGCTGCGCTCGGCCAGCAGCGCCGTCTGTGCCACGACGCCTGGCTGCTTCTCAACCGGAAACGACTCGCCGGTGAGCACTGCCTCGGTCACAAAGCAATCCTTGGCGGTCAGCAGCAGCCCGTCGGCTGGGACCAGGCTGCCTGCTGTGAGTAGCACGATATCGCCGCTCACGATGGCGCTGACTGGAATGCTGCATGCCTGGCCGTCGCGCAGCACGCTGGCGGTCAGGCTTACGCGTGCGCGCAGCGCGTCGATGGCGCGCGTGGCGTGGTACTCCTGCCGAAAGCTCAGCAGTGCACTGCCTACGATAATGAGCAGAACGATGCTGGCGTCGATCCACTCGCGCGCAAACGCTGAGACAACCGTAGCAAACACGAGGATCAGCACGAGCGGATTTTTAAACTGGCTGAGCAGCAGCTGGATCGCTGGCGCGGCCTGATGTGGTCGCAGTTGATTGGGTCCATCACGCTGCAAACGTGCGCGTGCGGAGTCGGCGCTCAGCCCGCTGCTGCTGCTGTGCAGCGCGTCCAGCACGGCGGCGGCAGGCTGGCTCCAGTAGCATAGCTCCGCGCTTGTTGCTGCTGGGCGGCTATCCATAGGAAACCCCACCTTGCGGTTGTGCGATCAGCGGCGCTCTCGATGGTCACATCGTGCGGATGGTGGCAACGCTGCTGCGTGCGCATGGTGCGACTGGAGATGGCAGCACGTCGCGCACGACCATGCAGCGCACTGCCTTTCAGCCTTAGCCTAGCGTGTGTGTGGGCCGTGCAGTGCGATACATTCGCAACCTAGGGTGAAGCAGCCATCACCGCGAGTGTGGTTTTGCCTGTGGCGGCCCAATTGGGGCGCTGGTCATGCTGTTTTTTCTCTCGACATACTATGAATTGATACACAGCGCCACAGTGGGCCGCTCGTATATCACGGCATGCTGTGGCTGTAGGTATGGTGATGATTCAGCGCCGTGGTTAAGCGCGGCGTAGCGTGCTGTGCGCCTGCGCTGGTGCTAGCCCGCACGTTCATTCGATTGGCGACCCCGCATCGCGGTCGGACCAGCTCTGGCAGGCGCTGGCTGGCCGCCCCGCAGCACGCAGCTACGGCTAGGCGTCGAGCGCCGGGAAGTAGCTGGCGCACGCGCCAGAGCGCCGAATATCCCACGTGGCGCTGTGGAACCCGCCGCCAAACTCAAAGACGTGGCGGAAGGGCAGCGTGTAGACCGTCAAGCCGTGGCCCTCCAGCAGCGCATGCAGCGGCCGCTCCTGCTCCTCGCAGATCACCTCGGTTGGCGAGATGCTCAGGATATTGAGCGCAAGCCAGGGGCTGGCCTGACACAAGGGCGACAGACTGCTGCTGATAGGCGCAGGCGCGACCAAAAACTCCCAGCCGTTGTCGCGGAACATGCGCTCCGCGGCGGCGGCCATAGGGCGCTCGGGATTGACCAGCGCCAGATAGGGCCGCAGCGGCACGAAGGTGCAGTCGATGTGCGCGGCGAACAGGTCGCTGGGGAAGTGGATGGCGTGAACGCGCAGGCCGCGCGCTGCCAAGTGGCGGCGCAGCCACTCGACGCCCATGCGGTTGGTGGTCAGCGACTCCTGCACAAAGATATCGTTCCCCAGACGCACACAGTCGGCGGCATCGAAGACGACCTCGTGCTGGCTTAGGCAGAACTCGGCGTGCTGCGCCCGCTCGCGGCGCTCCTCCTCCGACCAGTCCCAGAACTCTGGGTGGTACATGCCGTTGGCCATCGACGGCTTCGGCGCGCTGGTCCACTGCAGGGCCTGATCGCGCGCCCAGTAGTCGCGGATGATCGAGCGGTAGGGCAGGTACTCGAAGAAGCGGGCGCGGCGGGCCATGGGGGCCTCGATGATCTCATGGCCGATGGTCAGCAGCACATCGCGCGGGCAGACGCTGCTGAGCTGGTGCTCGATGCGGAAGTTGGGCGTCTCGATTGGGCGGCGGAAGTCGTGGAGCTGCGGGCGGCGCACGGTGACGCCGTGGGCCTCGAGCAGGTCGCAAAGGCCCTGTAGCTCGCGATTGGCGCGGTCGACGATCTCCTGCTGCTTGGGGCCGCAAGGGAACTTGAGCGCTGCGCTGAGCTGTGGGTCGCGCAGCGTCGGCCGATAAGCTGGCTCGCTTGGCTCAAAGCAGGCGAAATCGGCTCGGCCGACAACGACTTCTTCTAGCGGATCCCACTCGTTCCAGGCACTGACGATCGGATGGCTCATGGCTACCTCCTCCGTGCGCGCTGCACCAGCGTATGGACTTTTATGGCAAGTTGATAGATCTACTATACCCTACTTCAACCCGCTCTACAAGAGCGACTTGTGTACGACTTGTGTACACAGCGCTGCCGAATGAGTGCCAGCTTGCTGCTAGGAGCCGGGTGTTGTGCTGCCGTCGATCTTCGCAGCGCCAGCAGGTGAGCCATGCTATAGTGGTACCACGTATCCGCCCGGCCTCCCCCGCCTGAAGCGAGCACCGCATGACCGAACTGCTGCAGACCAAGCTGTTTCAACCGCGCCAGCCCCGCCGATTTTTGGCCCGCGCCCGGCTGGAGGAGCGGCTGGCCGCTCCGGCCACGCTGACGCTTATCGCCGCGCCGCCGGGCTTTGGCAAGACGAGTCTGGTGGCCGCTTGGCTGGAGCGCCAGGCGGCTCCAGCGGCCTGGCTGGCGCTCGATGCCCGTGACGATCAGCCGGACACCTTTCTGCGCTACGTGGTGGCCGCGCTGCAGTCGGTGGAGCCAACGCTGGGCCAGGCGGCGCAGGCGCTGCTCAGCAGCGGTCAGCCGCTCGACCCGCCAGCGCTCGTCAGCACACTGATCAACGATGTCGCAGCGTGGAACCAGCCGCTGCTGCTGGTGCTCGACGATTATCACGTGATCACGCACACCTCGATCCACGCCGCGCTGATTTGGCTGATCGACCATGCTCCGCCGCAGCTGCGCGTGATCATCACCACGCGCCACGATCCGCCGTTCCCGCTGGCCCGCTGGCGGGTGCGTGATCAGCTGCGCGAGCTGCGCGCCGACGATCTGCGCTGCACCAGCGTCGAGACGGCGCACTTCTTAACCGAGATGATGCAGCTGCCGCTGTCGCAGGCGGGCATCGCTGTGCTGGCGCAGCGCACCGAGGGCTGGATCGCCGGACTTCAGCTGGCCGCGCTCTCGCTGCGCGATGAGGTCGAGCGCGAGCAGCTGATCGCCAGCTTCAGCGGCAGCGACCGCCTGATCGCCGACTATCTGGTCGAGGAGGTGCTGCGCCAGCAGTCGCCGCCGACGCGGCTGTTTCTGCTGCTCACTGCCGTGTGCCAGCGCTTTACGGCGGAGCTATGCGCGGCGCTGCTGGCGGACCTGCCGCCGCTGGCTGAGCTAGGCCGACACCTGAGCGCCTTCGACTGTCAGCAGCAGATCGAGCAGCTTGACGCCGCCAATCTGTTTGTGATTGCGCTGGATAAACAGCGCGCGTGGTATCGCTACCACCACCTGTTCGCCGACCTGCTGCGTGCGCAGCTGCGCCGCACCTATCCCGACCTGTGGACAGCGCTGCATCTGCGCGCCAGCCGCTGGTTCGAGCAGCACGACTCGCTCGACGAGGCTATGAGCTATGCGCTGGCTGTCGCTGCCGACGAGCGCGCCTGCGAGCTGCTGGAGCAGCACGGCCTGTTTTTACTTGGCAACGGCTTTGTTGGTACGCTGCTAGCCTGGATCGAGCGTCTGCCAGAGCCGCTGCTGCGCCAGCGCGCCTGGGCCTGCTGCCTGTGCGCCTGGGGCTATATCGTTAGCCAACAGCCGCTGCGGGCGCGCGCCTTTGTTGTGGCGGCGACGGCGCTGCTGCCGACGTTTGCGCCGCTTCAGCTCCAGCGCGAGGGTTTTACGCTTGGCCAGGCCGAGCTGGAGGCGCAGCTGCTGGCCCAGCGTGCTGGCATCGCCCAGGCCGAGGGGGCCACCGCGCATGCGCTGGAGCTGGCGCACGCCGCCCAGGCCCTGCTGCCGCCGCACACCACGTGGCTCCATGCGCCACTGACCTTCCTGATGGGTACGATCCATAGTCAGCGCGGCGAGCTAGCGGCGGCTCGCTTGGCGCTGCAGCAGGCAGGCGACTACGCTGTCCAGTCCGGCAATAATCACATCGCCGTCACCGCGCGCAGCATGCACGGCACCGTGCTCACCGAGATCGGCGTGCTCGATGAGGCGGTGGCGATCTATCAGCAGGCGCTGACTGTCAGTCGCCATCCGCTGAGCGGCGAGCTGCTGCCGCCAGCGGTCTATCCGCTGATCAACCTCGCCTGGATTCACTATCGCTGGAATAAGCTCGCGCAGACTGCGGAGTATCTGACGCAGGCCGAGGCGCTGGCGCAGCAGGGCGGCATTGTTGATATGCAGCTGTGGATCGCGCTGCTGCAGGCGCGTAAGGCCACCTACACCGCGCAGTTTGAGCAGGCTGCGCAGTGGATTGAGCGCGCCGACGCCGTGGTCAGCGCCAATGCGGGCCTCCAGCTGCAAGGATTTAACCTGTGGATCGCCCGCGCCCAGCTTGCGCTGCGCCAGCACCAGCTTGATCTGGCCGAATCGGCGCTGCGCCAGTGTGGCGTCGCCTTCGACGCCTATCAATCCCAGCCGCCGACATCCGCAGCGAGCTACCCGTTCTTTATTCAGCAGCAGGCGCTCTATCCGCTGGTGGCCCAGCTGCACATCCTTCAGGGCCAGTGGGCGGCGGCGGCGGCGCTGCTGGAGTGGCTGGGCACTGCGGCGCAGCACTTTCAGCACGTTGTGGTGGCAGCGCAGGCCGCCATCCTCCAGGCGCTCGCCGCCGCTGCGCAGAGTCAGCCGCTGCAAAGCCAGGCAGCGCTCGAGCGCGCGCTAGCGCTGACCGCACCCTGCCAGCTTGAGCGGGTCTGGCTTGAGTATGCGCCAGCCGTTGGCCCGCTGCTGCTTGCCGCGCTGCCACGCTCGCCGCATGCCGCCCACATTCAAGCGCTGCTCGCCGCGCCGGAGCTAGCGCGGTCAGATGATAACCCAGCAGCGAGCGAGCTGGTCGAGCAGCTCACCGAGCGTGAGCAGCAGATCCTGCGCCTGCTGGCCGCTGGCCTCAACAGCACCGAGATTGCACAACAGCTGGTGATCGCGCCAAGCACCGTGCGCACGTATATCAAAAATCTCTACAGCAAGCTCAGTGTGAACCGCCGCCACGCAGCCATCGAGCGCGGGCGGGCGCTGGGTTTGCTGTAGCACGGCGGATGCTGGCACGTCGCGCCAAGCACAGAGCGCGCAGCCATCCACACCACCACCATGCCGCCAGCAAGCAGGTGCGGGCTAGCGCCACCGGTGCGCGTCAAGCACAGAGCGCGCGGCCATCGACAGCAGCGACAGCGCTGCTAGAGGTGATCGCGCCAAGCACCGTGCGCACGTATATCAAAAATCTCTACAGCAAGCTCGGCGTGACCGCCGCCACGCAGCCATCGAGCGCGGGCGGGCGCTGGGTTTGCTGGCGGGCGGTGGACTACGGCGCGCTGCGCTGGAGCGCTGGCAGCAGCACAATCGCGGTGAGCGGGTACTCGTAGGCTCCCCGATCTACCGCTGCGCCCTGTGGCCGGGCGATGCCGCTGATGTCGGCGCTTGGTGCGTAGTTGCTGCTGCCGCTGTCGATGGCTGGCGAGAGCGGGCTGAGGCGCAGGTCGCCGATGCTAGGATTGACGAACAGCGGGTTGATGCTGCGATCATGTGCGCCGACGACTGCGGGGACAGCGCCGTTGTAGTAGATGTTGTAGTCGTAGGTGACGTTGCTGTTGCCTGAGTCAACGTTGGTCGGCTCGCCAGCGCGAGCCACCGCGATGTTGTTGAGGATGCGCACATCGTCGCTGCTGCTGGCGAAAATATTGGCGTACTCCAGATCAGGGCTATGCGAGTTTTGATAGGCGCTGTTGTTGATAATGTCAACGTGCGCGCTGGAATAGGCGTGGATGCCTGAGCCACCGTTGGTGTAGACGATGTTGTTTTCCACCAGCGTGCGCCCGAGGTACGGCGCGCCATCCTGCACCTGCGTTTGCTTGTTGTCGTCGATGATGATGCCGTTGCCGTCCGAGATGTCGCCAGTTGCTTTCCATGGAATGTAGGTCTCATTGTCGTAGGAGCGATTGCGGCGCACGAAATTTTTGTAGCCGGTCGCGCTGTCGGAGTTGTACGAGTGGAAGATCGAGATGCCGCTGGTGGCGTAGACGGTGTACCACGATGTTGCGTGCACCACATTGTCCTCGATGGTGACGTAGTCGGCGAAGCTGGTGCAGATGCCGCAGCCGGGCATGTTGGACACGTGCAGATTGCGCACGGTGATGTGGTGCGGGCGCGCGCCGCTGCTGGTGTTGGGGCTGATAAAGATGCCGTTGGTGTTGAACTCAGGCATGATCGCGTCGCGGGCGGCATAGGCTTCGGCATAGGTGATGTTGGCGTTGTCGCCCTCCAAGGTCAGCCCGTCGATGGTGATATAGCTGGCCCCGAACACTGAGATGTGATTCCAGCTTTTGCGGGCGCGTGGCACATGCAGGCGCGGCGTCGCGCCAGGATAGGCCGCATAGGTGATCGGCGCGCTGGCCGTGCCCGAGCGCGTGATCGTGAGGATGTTGCTGCCGTCGTAGCTCGGCGTGTAGGTGCCGCTCAGCACGTAGACGGTATCGCCAGGCATGGTCAGATCGGCGGCTTTCTGCAATGTCTTGAAGGGCGTTGTGGGCGTCAGGCCGTCGTTGGCGCTGTCGGAGCCGTTTTCGCTCACGTAGTAGGTGGCGGGCGCAGCGTGGGCTGGCTGCGGCGCGAGCGTGCTAAGCAGCACGATGATTGCGATCACCTGCATCCAGGTGCGTGAGTCGCGCATGGAGACTCTCCTTGTGTGTTTCAGGCCCTAACACAGCCTTAGTGGCGGCGGTGTGACCGCTGCTGCGAACGATTATAGTCTAGAACCGGGGCTATGCGGCGCGCTGATCGCTCTAGCGCGCTCCTCCATCAACCCCCTACCTAAACCCCACAACTAGGGGTGCTTGTCGCCGGTGCTCAATCGCTATATTTGAGCCATCGAAAGGAGGCACCCAATGCAGAGCAACGCTAATCCGCCGCAAGCACGCCAGCTCAGCCGCCGCTCGTTTCTGCGTGGCGCAGCGGCCACGCTGGTGCTTGTCGCTGGCGGTGGCGTCTATCGCGCCGCCGATCAAGGCGTCTTTAGCGCCGCCAGCGGTCCGGCCTACCGCGCCTGGGATACCTGGCGCAGCGATACCCAGCGCGGGCCGCTAGAGTTAGTGCGCGCTGGCATCTTGGCCGCCAACCCGCACAACACGCAGCCCTGGCTGTTTCGCGTCAGCGCGACCCAGATCGAGCTGTACGCCGATACGGCGCGCCAGCTTGGCGCGATGGACCCCTACCTGCGCGAGATGCATATTGGCCTGGGCTGTGCGCTGGAGAACATGCTGCTGGCGGCACAGGCCGAGGGCTACGCTGTGCAGCTTGATCTGCCTGCTGGCACGCTGACCGGCCCGGCTGCTAGCGCCACGCCTAGCCCTGTCGCCACGCTGACCCTTGCGCCGCGCCAGCCACAGTCCACGCCACTGTACGAGGTGATCGCCAAGCGCCACACCGATCGCTACGCCTATGCGCAGGATCGCACGCTGGATGCCGCGACGGAGCAGGCGCTGCTTGCGCTCGGCACAAGCGCTGATATGCGTGTGTTTGTATTTCGCCGCGATACGCCCGCCTTTCAGCTGCTGGTTGATGCCACGGTCAAGGCCACCGAGCAAATCATCGCCGATGCGACGATGTCGCACGATAGCCACGCCTGGTTTAACCGCTCCTGGCAGGAGCTACAGCGTGACAAAGACGGCCCCTACATTGACACCGCCGGCGTGCCCACATATCTGCGTGCGCTTGGCAAGCTGTTCCCGCCCTCCGAGCGCACGCTTGACTCAGGCTGGCTGGATGGAACACGGGCCAACGTGCCCACCTCTGCCGCGCTGGGCCTGATCGCTGTGCGAGGGCGCTACGACCGAGCGCAGGCGCTGCAGGCCGGTCAGCTCTGGCAGCGCATGCATCTCTGGGCCACAACGCAGGCGCTGGCGATGCAGCCGATCAACCAGCTGCCGGAGATGGTGGACCGTGAGCGCCAGCTGGGCCAAGCTCCCGCCACGGAGCAGCTGCTGACCACGCTGACAGCTGCGGCCGACTGGCAGCCAACGTTCGCCTTCCGGCTTGGCTATCCCACCGCGCAGCCGCTGCCGAGCGCACGCCGTCCAGTCGAAGATGTGCTGCTGAGCTAGGCACCGCAGCGGCCACCCCAGCGCCGACCAACATGTTTGCGCCACGCATTGCCGTCCCAGACGAGCGCAGGCGGCCCTGCCGAGCTATGCACGAGATCGATCAACATTCACACAAGGAGTATTTCATGACAACGCAAGAGCTACATGTTGTGTTTGGTGCGACCGGCGGCGCTGGCAGCGCTGTGGTGCGCGAGCTTGTCGCTCGTGGCCAGCGCGTTCGCGCCGTCAGCCGCAAGGCCGCGCCGAGCGCTAGCCCGCTGATTGAGCCGTACCAGGCTGATGTATTCGACGCCGCCAGCGCCCGCGCCGCCGCCGCTGGCGCGACCGTGGTGTACAACTGCACCAACGCGCCCTACACCGACTGGCCGCGCCTGTTCCCGCTGCTGTGGCGCAATGTCACCGCCGCCGCTGCCGCCGCCGAGGCCAAGCTGGTGATCGCCGACAATCTGTATATGTACGGCTCCAGCAGCGCGCCGCTGACCGAGTCGACGCCGTATCGTGCGACTGGGCGCAAGGGTGCGACGCGCATCGCCATGACCGAGGAGCTGCTGGCCGCGCAGCAGGCTGGCGCGGTGCGCGTCGTGATTGGGCGCGCGGCCGACTACTACGGGCCGCAGGTGAGCCTGGCCTTCTTTGGCAGCAACGTGTTTCGCAGCGCCCAGCGCGGCAAGCGGGTGCTGGGCTTTGATCAGCTTGACCTGCCGCATAGCCAAGCCTTCATCGACGACGTGGCGCGCGGGCTGGTGACGCTGGGTACAAGTGCGGCTGGCGATGGCCAGGTCTGGCACCTGCCACACGCGCCTGCCATCACCCAGCGCGAGTTTATCCAGCTGATGTTCGCCGAGGCTGGTCAGCAGCCGAAGATCGGCCGCCTGCCCGCCTGGGTGCTGCGCCTCGCTGGCCTGGCTGTGCCGATCGCCCGCGAGCTGGCCGAGATGGCCTATCAGTACAGCGCGCCCTTTGTGGTCGACTGCGCGAAGTTTGAGCGCGCCTTTGGCCTCAGCGCCACACCGTACCGCGTGGGCATTCGGGCTACCCTGGAGTGGCTGCGGACCAGCGCCGCCGCCGCTGTGACGGCGCACTAGCTGGCACGCCAATGGGCGTAGCGCATACTCGTTTGCATTTCAGCACAACGGTGGAAGAAAGGATGTGGACGATGCATACAGCTAACACAGCCACACTGTGGCGCACAACCGGCGCGATTCTGCTGCTGCAGGGGCTGCTGATGTTTGCGCCGCTGGCTATTCTTGGCGCGGCGATCAACTGGCCGGCCAGCCTCAGCGAGCCAGCGAGCATGGTGCTGCCGCTGATCAGCGCCCAGGCGGGCGCGGTGCGGATGGGCTACTTCATCTACTTGCTCTACTCGATCTTGTTTTGGCCGACGGCGCTGCTGGTTGTGCGGGTGGTGGCGCGCTCGGACAGCTACGGACCGCTGCTGCGCATCGCCGCTGGCTTTGGCATCGCCTCGGCGGTGGCGCGCACGCTGGGCATTGTGCGCTGGCTGGGGGCGATGCCGGGCCTGGCCGCCCAGTATGTTGATCCTGCCACCAGCGACCAGACGCGCGCCACCATTAGCACCGTCTTTCAGCTGCTCAACGACTACGCTGGCATGGTTGGCGAGGTGCTGGGCGTGAGCTTTTTTGCCGCGCTGTGGGTGGGCTGCGTCAGCATCGCCATCCTGCGCTCCGGCGCGCTGCCGCGCTGGGTGGGCTGGTTTGGGCTGCTGGCTGGGGCCGGGCTGTCGGCGGCGGTGGTAGAGCTGTTTGGGGTTGACCTTGGCCCGCTGATCACCGTCACCACCACAACGATTCACCTGTGGTTCTTGGGCTTAGGCGGCTACCTGCTGCTGCGCGCACCGCGCGGCGCGCTTGTCGGCGCAGTACCGACACCAGCGACCTGATCTTCACCAGCTACTGATCTGGCGTTCCCGCCGTGACATTCCGATTAGCCCCACAGTCACGCCTAGCCCGCGCTTTAGCGCACTCTACCGCTGGGTGCCGCAGCGTCAGCCTCGTGCTGGTATGTGTCTGGATCATGGCCTAATCGATCAGCGCGCGGGCAGCGCAACGCGTGGCGCTGGCCATCAGGGAGCGGGCGCACGCGGGCGATGGCGCAGCGGCGCGCGAGCACGACCAGGCGCTGGTGCCGCATGGCCACAGCTGAACCACAGCGCAGCGGTTCAGGCAACCAAAAAGACGGCGGCGCGTGAGCACGGTCAGGCGCTGATGCCGCATAGTTACAGCTGCACCACGGCGCAGCGGTTCGGCACTAAACAAGGGCGAAACAAGATGGCGACTGATTGGCCCTGCCGATCTAGCTGCGTACTGAGGGGGCGCTAGGGTGCTGCTTGCTCGACCTCGATGCGGTTGCGGCCGTGCTCTTTGGCGCGGTAGAGCGCGGCGTCGGCGGCGG
Source organism: Herpetosiphonaceae bacterium (assembly GCA_013538855.1). Classification (GTDB taxonomy): domain Bacteria; phylum Chloroflexota; class Chloroflexia; order Chloroflexales; family Herpetosiphonaceae; genus OHK22. Next base: position 27,482 of record JABXJS010000277.1, on the reverse strand, counting down.
CGACGAGGCTCGATGGCTCCTGCTGGGGGCTGGGGTGGAGACAGGCGATGCCGAGGCTGAGGGTGACAACGCTGCTCGCGGCGCTGGCGGCATGGGCCAGCCGGAGTGCCGCCACCTCGCGCTGGATGGCCTCGGCGACTGTGCGTGCCTCGCTGAGGGTGGTCGCTGGCAGGACAACCGCAAACTCCTCGCCGCCGTAGCGCGCCACCAGCGCCTGCTCGCGGCTCACGGCGCGGCTGATGCTGCGGGCGATCTGCTGAATACATAGATCGCCGGCGACATGGCCGTAGGTGTCGTTGTAGCGCTTGAAGAAGTCGATATCGCACAGAATAATGCTCAGCGGCTGGGCGGTGGCCTCGCGCCAGCGGTTGTGCAGATACTGATCGAAGCGGCGGCGATTGGCCACCTGCGTCAGCCCATCCAGAACGGCGAGCCGCTGCAGCTCCTGATTGGCCTTGAAGAGGGCGGCCTCGGCCTGCTTGCGCTCGTGGATCTCGGACTGGAGCGCCTTCTGGAGCTGATAGAGCGCCAGGTGTGTCTTGACGCGCGCGTGCAGCTCTGCCAGCTGCACCGGCTTGGGGATATAGTCAACGCCGCCGACCTCAAAGCCGCGCAGTTTGTCATCGATGCTGTTGAGCGCGGTCATGAAAATCACCGGGATGGCCTGCGTCGATGGCGCGGCCTTGAGCTGACGGCAGGTCTCGAAGCCGTCGATGCCGGGCATTTGCACATCGAGCAGAATCAAGTCGGGCTGGGCGATGTGCGCGCGCTCGATGGCGGTGCGGCCATCGCGGGCGGTCAAGAGCTTGACCCCGAGATCGTCGAGGCACTCAACGGCGAGCTTGAGGTTGACAATATCATCATCGACAATCAGAATGGTCGACTCTGGTGCTTGGTCGGACATAGCGCTATTCCTCAGATGGGTTGGTCAACGAAGATATAGGGCTTGAGCAGCGCCTGAATTGCCGCATCGTCAAAGGTTGCGGCCAGCTGCTGGATGTGCTCGGCAAATGCGCTGTAGTCTGGGTTTTGGGCTGCGAGCTGCTGGGCCAGCTGCTTAATGCGACCTATATTGCCCAGGCGCGCCAGCTCGTACAGCGTCTCCAGCTCGGGCAGCGGCGGCACATGTAGGCCGCTGTCGCCAGCGGGTGCGCTGCTGTGGGCGCTCGCGCTGCTGCTGGCCTCAGGCTGCGGGCCGTAGGTCCACTCGATGCCCAGGTATGTCTGGAGCATGCTGAAGACCCGGCCAATCTCAAAGGGCTTGGCGATGAAGTCGTCGCAGCCGACGCGCTTGCTTTGCTCGCTGTCCATGTCCAGCACGCTGGCCGAGACGGCGATGATCGGCACGCTGGCGAGCGTTGGGTGCTGCCGGATGTGCATGATCGCCTCAAAGCCCATCATCACGGGCATCACCAAATCCATAAAGATTAAATCTGGTGGCTGAGCCTGGGCCTGCTCGACGGCCTCCTGGCCATTTTCGGCCAGGTTCACCGAGAAGCCCAGCGGCTCGAGCAGATTGAGCAGCAGCAGGCGATTTTCCAGCCGATCATCGACGACCAGGATGCGGCGGCGCTGGCCGGTGTAGCCGCTGATCGCTGGCGTGTTGGCTGGCTCGACGGCTCGCGCGCTATCTAAACAAGGCACGCTGATCTCAACAGTAAAGGTGCTGCCGTGGCCAAGCTGGCTCTCGACGCTGATCTGGCCATGCATCAGCGCCACCAGCTGCTGGCTGATCGCGAGGCCCAGCCCGGTGCCCTTGGAGCGCTGCTCCGCGCCGCCGAGTTGCTCGAAGGCCTGGAAGATCGTGCGCTGCGCCTCGGGCGCGATGCCTACGCCAGTATCGCTGATGGTGAAGCGCAGGCGGATGCTGTTGGCTGTGCTGGCGGGCAGGCTGTCTACGCGCAGGGTAACGCTGCCATGCTCGGTGAACTTAATCGCGTTGCCGAGCAAGTTAAGCAAGATCTGGCGCAGGCGCTTTTCATCGGCCTCGATGTAGCTTGGCAGGTCCGCCGCTGGCTCATACTTGAAGTGGAGCTGCTGCTGCTGGGCGGCCATGCGCATCATGCCGATGATGCCCTCGAGAAATGTTGGGAGGTGGAAGGCGTTGGGCGTTAGCTCAAGCCGCCGCGCCTCAATTTTCGCTAGGTCGAGCACGTCGTTGATCAGCGTCAGCAGGTGATTGCCGCAGCGCTGGATGGTCTGGAGGCCGTCGCGCTGGGCGACGCTGAGCGCGGCGTTGCGCTGGAGGATCTGGGTGTAGCCGAGGATGCCGTTGAGCGGCGTGCGCAGCTCGTGGCTCATGGTCGCTAGAAAGTTGCTCTTGGCCTGGTTGGCGGTCTCGGCCTGCTCTTTGGCTACGGCTAGCTCGGCGGTGCGCGCCGCCACCAGCCCCTCAAGCATCTGATTGCGCCGCTTGATGCTCTGCACGCGCAGCGTGTAGGCCAGCACCATCAGCAGGATCAGCGCGCTGAGCGCAAGCGTGCGAAACCAGAGTGTCTCCCACCACGGCGGCCGGATCACGAGCGCGAGGCTTAGCTCGTTGCTGCTCCACACCCCATCGCCGTTGCTGGCCTGCACGTGCAAGGTATACGGACCTGGCGGCAGCGTGGTGTAGGTGACAAAGCGCCGCTCAGCATCGACCTCGTGCCACTGATCTTCAAGGCCCGCCAGCTGATAGCGGTAGCGGTTGTCCTGTGGCGCGGCGTAGCTTAGGGCCGCAAACTCGAACGAGATGCTATTTTGATTGTAGTTGAGCGTGACCTTGCCGTTGCTGCGCAGCTGGGCCTGGAGCGCGGCTTGATCAGTGTCTGTGCCGGGATTTTGCGCGAGCTGCACATCGGTCAGCACAACATTCGGCGTGTAGCTGCTGCTGTGAACCGCCGCTGGATCGAAGACGGTCAGCCCGCCGGTGCCGCCGAACAGCAGTGTGCCACTGGCACTGCGCGCGGCGGCATACAGGTTGAACTGGCTGCCCTGCGTGCCGTCGGCCTCGTCGTAGATGCTGACGGCATGTGTCGTCAGATCAACCACTGCAAGGCCGTTAGCAGTGCTGAGCCAGAGGCGTCCCTGGCCATCTGCGAGGATGCCGTAGATGTTGGTGTTTGGCAGCTGGTTGCTGCTGCTGAGCTGGCTGAAGGTGGCGCTGTCGCGATCGAAGCGCCACAGCCCGCTGTTGCTGCCGATCCAAATGTGGCCGCTGCGATCAGGATAGATCGTGTAGATCGTGCTGCTGCCAAAGTCGGTCGGCTGGTCTGGCTCAGGATAGCGCTGCAGCGTGTGGGTGCGCTGATCAAAGTGGGCGAGTAATCCGATGCCGCCGAGCCATAGATCGCCGCTGCTGTCCGCCGCCATGGTGGTGAGGGTGACTTGGCGCTTTGGATCGACCTGTAGGCTGCTGAGCGGGTAGTGCGCGCTAAACTCCTCGCGCACATGATCGAAGCGCCAGATCTGGGTTTTGTCCAACACCCACAAGTCGCCGTTGTCCGCCCGGGCGATCTGGTACACATTGAGCAGCTCGGGCTTGCCTGATGGCTTGAGCGGGAAGCTGCGCAGCGTGGTGCTGGCTGGATCGAAGCAGTATAGGCCGTCGATGCCGTCGAACCACAGCCGCCCCTGCGCATCGGGCACAATCGAGGCGACGAGCCGGGCGCTGGGGTCGGCCAGCGGCAGCGTGCCGCTGTAGGTCTGATAGTGGGTGAAGCTGCCGTCGGCAGGGTCAAAGCGCGTGAGCTGCGTGGTCGCGCCGATCCAGATCACGCCATCGGGGTCTTGATAGAGCGCCTGAATATCGGCGGCGGCGAAGGTGTTGGCGTGCAGCGGGTCGCCGCGGTAGTAGGTGAACTGCATCTGCTGGCGATTGAGCGCGTACACGCCGTCGTTGGCGGTGGTGGTCCACAGGATGCCCTCACGATCAATCAGCATCATCAGCGCCTGGGCGGCCGTGAAGCTATCTGGCGCGGTGACATCGCGCTGGTAGTGGCCAACAAAGCGCTCTGTGCGCGTGTCGAAGGCGTACAGCCCCAGCTCGTTGACAAAGCCCATCCAGATGATGCCGTTGGGATCGGCCTGTACGGTGTTGAGGCGGAAGGGCACGCCTGCTGGCATGTTCGCTGGCCGGTAGGCTGTGAATGTGGCCTGGACTGGATCAAGCGCATAGAGCGCGTCACTGCCTGCGAGCCAGAGCCGCCCGCTGCTGTCGTGAACCATGTCGGCGAGCCGCACAGGATGCTCCTTGGTGCCTGGATTAAGGCAGCTGATCGTGGCAGACTGGCGATCATAGCGAATCAGGCTATCGACGACGATCCAGATCGCGTCTTGCTCGATCAGCAGTCGGCGCGCTCGGCCCACTGGGCGGCCGTTGCAGTCGAGCTGGCTGCGGGTGAAGCTGTTGCTGCGCGGGTCGAAGTGCTGGAGAAATGTGCGGTCGCTACTGCCAGCGACCATCCAGAATGTGCCGTCGTGCGCCTGGGCCATGGTGCTGACTTGGCTGTCGGCCAGCCCCTGCTCAGAATCGGTGGCGCTGGTGTAGTGCGTGATCGCTTCGCTGTCGAGGTCGAAGTAGTCAAGGCCGCCGGCGGTGGCGACCCACAGGCCGTTGCGGCGGCTGTCGGCGAGCAGCGTTAGCACATTGTTGTCGCTCAGCGCTGGCGTGCTGGCTGAACTCTCGCTGTAGACGTGAAAGCGGTAGCCATCGTAGCGCGCCAGGCCCGCATCGGTGCCAAGCCAGATGAAGCCGCGCTGATCCTGGGCAACGCTGGAGACGGTGTTGCTTGGCAGCCCCTGCTTGATCGAGAGGTGCTGAAAGCGTAGCGCGGTGTGGGGATTGAATGCGATCGTTGGCGGCGCTGTCTGGGCGTGGCTTAGCGCTGGGCCGCGCAGACTCCACGCTGTACACCACAGGATAAGCGCAATGCTGAGCAGCCAGAGACGACGGTTTCGAGAGGGATGCGCGTGTCGCTTCATGGAACGCCGCTTTCATTGAAGGTGTGAGTGCAGATGTGGCTATGATAGCATATTCAGCGGCGGTGATGAAGCTATGCCGCTCCTAACGTTCGAGGTGCAGCGAGCGCCACTCCGTGCGGTGTGGCGCTCGTGTGTGGATCAGCGCGCTGTGCGCTGGCGCTACGTGATCATCATAGCGCCGTGCCAGCTGCCAGCGCCCGTGCAAGGCCCATGATTGCCACGAACGCCTGCATAAACTCGGCTCCTGCTGCCGCTGGCGCGGGATACGAGCTGAACTTGGCGATCACGAGCTGCGCGGCTGGCGCAATCGCCAGAATCTGCCCGGCGTAGCCAAGGCCCATATACAGCCCCGCGGCGTTGTGGGTGTGCCACCACTGCGCGTGGTACGACCAGCCGACGTTGCTAGGGTTGGCGGCTGGGCCGTTGGCAAAGGCTGTGCGGTCGCCCCCGGCGGTGATGGCATCCACGACAGCGGCAGGCAGGATCTGCTGCTGGTTGAAGTGGCCGCGCTGCAGCAGCAGCTGCCCAAAGCGCGCCATATCGCGCAGTGTGCTGACCAAGCCCGACCCCGCCGACTCGGCGGTGGCAGAGTCGACCAGCCAGGCCGCGTCGCGCTCTGCGCCCATGCGCGACCAGATGCGCTCCTGCAGCACCTCGGCCAGCGGCTGGTTGAGCACGCGCCTGATGATCCAGCCCAGCACGTCGCTGTTGGGCGTGACGTAGGCGAAGCGCTGGCCGTGCGGCCCGGCGGCCTTAATCGTTGGCAGGTAGCTGTAGATTGATGGTGGCCCGCTGTAGTCCGCGCTTGGTGGCAAAATGCCCAGTGCCACGCTATAGCGCCAGGTGTCCGCCGCCGCGTCGCCGTAGTCGTCGTTGAACGTGATGGCGCTGGTCATGTCGAGCGCGTGGCGCACGGTTGCGCCGGCAAAGCCGCTGTCGCGCAGCTCTGGCAGATAGTCGCTGATCAGCGCGTCGGCGTCGATCACGCCCGCGTGGATGAGCAGCGCGGCCAGCGTGCCGGTGACGGACTTGGAGCCGGAGGCCCAGGCGTGGCGCGTGTGCGGCTGCATGCCGTTCAGATAGCGCTCGTAGATGATCGCGCCGCCGTGCAGCACGACGATGCCGTCGGTGTAGCTCTGCGCAACCATCGTGCCGAAGCTGAACTCGTGGCCCATGCGGCTGCGGCAGATGAACGCGTCGAGATCGCGCAGATCGTACTCGAGCGCGGCGACTGGCCCGCTGCCGCGCCACACGTCGGCAGCGCAGTTGAGCGTGGTCTCGTGCTGGAAGCTCCAGCGGTTGTAGGGGCTGATAAGCTGGTTGGCCCGTGTCACCTGGCCTGCTGGCTCCGGCGGGAAGCCGCGCATCAGCCCTAGCTCCGCTGCCGTCTGTGGGTGCTGTTCGGTCATCATGACTCCTTGTTTTCCATAAAAATGCTCCCTGGTCGGTCGGCCACGCGCAGTGCCTTGTGCTGTACTGTCGGAGGCGTGTAGGAGCGTCGGTGGCCGTGGTGGAGCGCCTGCGTCCGGCTCGCTCCACGTTCCAAGCGATACTATCGAGTGTAACGTAACTAACGTTAGTTATAAATCGGTCGCAAGGCTGAATATCCGTACCTACATCCAAACCGCTGATCTGCGCTGCCTGCGCTACGCTGCCAAGCCTGCGCCGGTGAACCACGCGACTACCATCTATTACCCTGTTGTTCAGACCACACCGATCTAACGGTGCGACGGAGGATGGGGTGCGGCCAGCATGCGGCGCAAAGCGCAACGTCGCGGCGTGAGTGATCGAGGGCAATTGGGCCGCGCGACCAGCGCTGTGCTGTTGCACTGCAGCGACCGCCGCACGCTGCTTCTACGTGTAGGTGGCGCAACATGAGGCTGGTCCGTGCGAGCGTCCGGACTAAATCACCCTAGCCAAGCTGTTTCGCGCTCTGTATACTCAGTGCTACTCCATTGCCCCACATCGAAAAAGGAGCATGTATGCACCTATCATTCGGACCTGCTCGTTGGCCCCGTCTGCTCTCCGCGCTGCTCCTCCTGCTCAGCTGGATGCTTGTCGCTGCACCGCCTACAGCGCCGGTTGCGGCATCGCCGCCTGCGCGTGATGATGGCTTAGCGCCTGCTCGCCAGCTATCGCCAGCGGAGCTAGCCTACTGGCGCAGCAAGCAGCCGCAGACGCTCCGCGAGCGCTGGGCGGCTGAGATGTCACCGATGGGCGCGCTTGCCGCTGGTGTGCTTGAAAATGGTGATCCTGATCTGGCTCCTGCGGTGCGCACAGCACCACGCTGGCCACGTGTGCCAACCACAGTGGGCGGCACTGATGTGCGTGTGCACAGCGCGAACGCTATGGGCGCACAAAGCGAGACCTCGATTGCGATCAACGCTGATGGCAGCGTGCTGATCGCAGGCTACAACGATGCGCGCGGCTTTAGCGGCACGCCTGTAACGCTGTCCGGCATCGCGCGCTCAACCGATGGCGGCGCGACATGGGCCGAGGTGCCGGTGGGGCCAGGTGGCGCTGGTCGTCTGCCTGTGACAGGCTCAGATCAGCTCTTCGGCGATCCGGATGTCAAGTACGATCCGGTCAACGACCGCTTTATCTACGCCTCGATTCTGGTGCGCGGCTCAGATGGCGTGCAGGGCATGAGCGTGCATGTATCCAATGCTGATGGCAGCGTGTGGAATGGCCCGTTCCAGGTCACCCCGGCGTTTATCAGCGGTCAGTCGGCAGACAAAGAGTTTATCGATGTGAATCCTGTCACTGGCCGCATCATGATGACCTGGACGCAGTTTAGCGCGAGCACAACCAAAATCTTAGCCAGCTACTCCGACGATGGCGGTCAGACGTGGTCGCCAGCCGCGACCTTGACCACTGCCGCAGCTGGCGGCGGGGTGCAGTCCTCCGTGCCGCGCTTTCTGCCTGGCACCGACAACGCCACATCGCAGGTCTATGTCACGTGGCGCATCAGCAATAGCGGCAATACGCGGGCGATTGGCGCTATCCGCTCGCTCGATGGTGGTCAGACATGGCAGCCAGCGATCACGCTCACAGCGAACGCTTTTGCCGCCGAGGATCAAATCCTCGGTGTGGATCGCGTCAACACCTCGCCGTCGATGGCGATCGACTATACCAGCGGACGGGTCTACGTCGTTTACCAGTCGAATAACTCCGTCGGTGAGGGCGACATTGCCCTGCGGACGTTCATTGGTGCGCCAACTTCTGGCACACCGATCCTGATCAACAGCAATCCAGGCCAGGACCGCGCCCAGTTTTATCCATGGGTTACGGTCGATCAAAGCACCCACCGTGTGCACGTGATCTGGTACGACCAAGATCCTGTTGCAACCGGCGATACAACCGAGCTGATGCACACGTTCTCCACCGACAGCGGCGCAACCTGGAGTCCGCCGACGCCGCTGTTTGATCGGCCTTTCCGGGCTGGCTTCGGCAACGATACCAGTCAGCCAAATGTCGGCGATTATCAGCAGACGGTCGCTCAGGCAGGCACACTCCATACTGTGACCGCGTGGAATCCACCAGAGGTGCAGTTTGATGAAGGCCAGCAGCCTACAGCAGGAACGCAGCTGTTTGCACCCGATGTCTACTACGATGCGCTCAGTAATACGACAACAGTCGCTGCCTTGCGCCTGGGCACAGTCAGCACCAGCGAGCTGTTTTGTGTCGCCAGCAGCAATGGCCTGATTGATCCTGGCGAGCTTGCCGGGCTAACTGTTGCGCTCGAAAACTACGTTGGCAACCCTAACAACGCGCCAACCACCTATACCAGTGTCCAAGCAACGCTGACATCCGCAACACCTGGCGTGACTGTCTACAACTCCAGCCAGCTCTACGCCGATATTGCGCCGCTCACGAGTGTCAGCAACGTCGAGCCATTCCAGGTCTATGTGGGGCCGCAGGTCGCCCCTGGCAGCGCGGTTGAGCTGCTTCTGAGTGTGAGCACAGACCAGGGCACGATCGAGCTGCCCTATCGCATGCGCGTTGGCACACCTGATGCAAGCACCACCTTGCTCAGCGAGGACTTCGAGTCTGTGACGGTGCCAGCGCTCCCAGCTGGCTGGTCCTCGAACTTCGGCGGTGGCTCCAACGTGCCCTGGGTCACCAACGCGACCTTTACCGGCTCCCAGGCGGCCTTTCATCCGAACCAGACCACCACAAAGTTTATGCGGCTGTTCTCGCCAGCAATTAACATTCCTGGTGTATCTGGCCCAGCTGTCCCCTATGTAACGCTAGACTTTAATATCGCATACCGCACCGAGATCGACCTCGTGCAACAGGTGCTCGCCTACGATGGGCTGACAGTGCGCCTCACGGATTTAACCACCGGCGCAACCCTGCGCTCGGTGCTGGCCGAGGCATTCGCTGAGGAGCTGACCACCGGGGCAATCAATCACTTCCCGCGCCATCTGCCGCGCAGCAGTAACACATCATACTTCCAAGATATGTCCGTGTGGGCTGGCGACTCGAACGGCGTGATCCATGTGCGGATGCGCTTCCCTGGCACAGGCATGGCTGGCCGCAGCGTGCAGCTGCGCTTTGAGTACACCGAGGATGGCTCGGCCGACTGCACAGCCTCGGGCATGGCCGCGCCCTGTGGCGTTGCAGTAGATAATGTGGTTATGCGCCTCGTTCAGCCGGTCAGCAGTGGATGTACGCTGCTGAATGCTCCCGCTGATGTCGCGCTGCTCAAGCAGGCGGCGGTTGATCAGGCGTTCCCTGGCGCACCAATTACATACACGCTTGCCTACAGCAACACCGGGCCGTTTACGGCCACGAATGTGTTGATCACCGATACGCTGCCGCTGGAGCTGACTAATCCGCAGTACGCCAGCAGCGGTGCGGTGATCACGTCGCTGGGCGGTCTCGCCTACCGCTGGAGCGTCGCCGACCTAGCGCCAGGCAGCGGTGGGCTGATCACGATCACCGGTATGCTCTCGGATGCTGCTGCGCTCGAGCCGCTCACGAATACAGCAACGATCGGTAGCACAAACGACGATCCGAACCTCGAAAACAATAGCAGCACAGCCGTGGTCCAGATCACCGATGCGCCGATCAGCGCCCTGGCGGCCAGCAGCAGCAGCCCCGATGTGCTTGGGACAACGACGCAGCTGACGGCAACGCTGAGCAGCGGCAGCAGTGTGACGTACACGTGGAGCTTCGGCGACGGGAGCAGCGGCAGCGGCGCGACGCCGACGCACGTGTACGGTGCAGTCGGCAGCTACACAGCCACCGTCACTGCGACGAACAGCGCGGGCAGCAGCAGCGCGAGCACGCAGGTGGAGATCGTGGATGCGCCGATCAGCGGGCTGGCGGCCAGCAGCAGCAGCCCCGACGTGCTGGGGACAACGACGCAGCTGACGGCGACGCTGAGCAGCGGCAGCAGCGTAACGTACACGTGGAGCTTCGGCGATGGAACCAGCGGCAGCGGCGCGACGCCGACGCACGTGTACGGCGCAGTCGGCAGCTACACAGCCACCGTCACTGCGACGAACAGCGTGAGCAGTCAATCTGCGACCGTTGTGGTAGAGATCACGCCAACAACAACCGGTCACCGGCTCTACATTCCACTGCTCCTCAAGTCGAGCGCTGTGGTGGCACAGCATCCTGAGCTGAAAACATTTCTATTCTGGATGCGCTAGCGTATGCTCGGCACTCGCACGGGGCATGGGTCACGCCATGCCCCGTGCTTCTTGTTTCGCGCGGGCCGCCGCTCACAGCCCGCATAACGATCATCATAGCTGCTTCCACGTCGTCCGGCTGATCGCGGTGCGTTGTGGCCGCCTGTGCGAAGATGTGATCGACATAACCTGCCTGCTCTCCGTGGCAGATGTACGCCGGATTACGGCCCGACGCCTTCATGTTTGCAGCCCCCATCTGCTCCAGCACGTGAACGCAGCTGGGGGGCTAGGCGGCGCGTCTCGTCACTGGCGTGGCCCGCCGCTACCAGCTGATGATCACCTGGCCGTTGCCAGTGTGATTGCCGACCGTGTCAAACGAAACATTCGTGGCCGTGGGGATGACGTACCCCGACCCGCCGCCGCCGCCAACACCATCTGGTGCTGTTGAGGGGTCATCATCAGCTCCGCCACCGCCACCGCCATAGTACCCGCCACCGCCACCGCCACCGCCTATGCCTGCCAAGTTCGTGTCACCACCGGTGCCGCCTAATCCAAAGGTTCCAGCTGTTCCTGGGTTCCCACCTTCGATTCCAGCACCACCAGCTCCACCATTTGTCTGAGTGCCACCTTGTCCATCACCTGGAAAGAACCCACTCTGCCCATCTGGATAACCTCCGTCCCACCCAAAGTTTGTCACACTACCACCGCCCCCACCACCGGCCACGACAACACGGTTGTTGAGGCCATTGCCGCCCTGGCGAACATCCGAGGCACCGCCGCCACCAGCACCGACACCCGTTGTAGGGGCCCAACCGCCTGCTCCTCCACCATTAAACCCACCCGCGCCAGGCACGCCGCTGGATGCAGCGATACCCTGGCCGCCGACATACACAAAAAGTGTCTCTCCCGGCGTGACGAGGATGGTTGCCGTCACCATAGCTCCATCACCACTTGCGTTAACGCCGTTTGCGAGGGTACCTCCCTGCGCGCCAAATGCCTGAATGGTGACGCTGGTGACGCCCAGCGGCACGATGAACTGCTGCTCGGCTCCGGTGAAGTCAAAGGTCTGCGAGCCGCTTGGCGACTGGGCGGCGACCGGGGTTGGGGCTACGATGGAGGAGACCACGGGCAGCAGCGCCGCGACGACGCCAAGCTTGAGGAACTGGCGGCGGTTGAGCGGCTGCCGCTGTGCCAGCAGCTGCGCAGGCTGCTCGAGCAGGTTGGCCGCGGCGAGCTGGCGCAGGCTGAGCTGCACCAGCTCCTCGGCCTGTGCCACGCCGAGGAGCGCCTGGACCTGCTGCGCGATCTGGTCGGGGCTGGTCTGGCCATCGCAGCGCAGCCAGACGGCGGCGGCGGTTTGGTTGAGGGTGTGCACCTGCTTGCGCTGCCAGTCGTAGAGGCACAGCTCGGTGCCGATGTGCTCGATGTGGACGGTGGCGATCTGTTGGGGCTTGGTCATACGGTCATGCTCCTGTTGCGTGCGCAACGATACGGGTGGAGAGATCGGGAACAAGCGGCTCGGCGGCCCCGCGCGTGCCCGTGAGGATCAGCGCGTGCGTGACGGCCTGTTTGAGAATCGGCATCGAGTGGGCTGGATTACCGCGCGCCGCCACGGTGTTATCCATCAGCGCCAGCAGCGCCTGCCCCGGTGTGTCCACGTGGGGCTGCCAGTGCGCACCAGCCTGATAGGTCGTAATGAGGATGATCCCAACAGGCAGCGGGCATGTGCCGGTCGTGCCGCCGAGCGCCGCCGCTGACAGCTGCTGGGCTGCGTGCCCGGCGTGCGCCCGCACGGCCAGCGGCCGCGGGTAGGGGTGCACCATGCCGCTGCGATCAAGCAGCGCGTATTCATCCGAGTAGTAGCTGGCTCCAGCTTCGATCAGCGCCTTGACCAGCGTCGTCTTGCCGCTGAAGCTGCGGCCGGGGATCAAGATCGCCTGCCCCTGCCAGCCGACCACGCCGGCGTGAACAAATAAGTAGTCCTTGGCATGCTCGGCGGCGGCTAGCTCAGCGTGGCGGGCAAACTCGTGCAGCATGCGCTGCATGGGCGCGGCGGCTGTGATGACCTGCCCATCAAAGCGCAGCTGTAGCGCGCCTTCCACAGCCAGCAGTTCGTACCAGTGCTCAACCGCGCCGCACGCAGGCTGCCAGCCAAGCGGCAGGACGGCGCAGGCCGCCTGGAGCAGCTCCATGCTGCTGCTGCGCAGGCCAAAGTGCGTGCCAAAGGCCACGAACTGCGTTTCCGCAGCGGTTGCCGGATCGAATGCTGGCTGGTTCATACGCGCTCGGCCTTTGAGCGCAGCGTGCGCAGGTGGCCCTGGATGCGCTGGCGCAGCCTGCGCCAGTGGTGTTGGCTGTGATGGCGCAGATGCAGCCCGGCGCGCTTTGCCACCAGCGGCCAGAGCATGCGCTGATGGGCGCTCCAGGCCCGCCAGTAGTCGGTCAGCGCTGGCCCGTAGCCATAGCGCAGGCGCAGCCACCACGGGGCTGGAAACACGCTGTCCCATACACTGCGCCGCAGCCCTTTGGGGCGCTGTTCAGCCAGCGTGTAGCGCGGCCAGCCGTCAAAGCGTATGCCGATGCCACGTGGCGGCGGCGCAACGCGCAGCTGAAGCCGCTCGATGGCGCGCTCGCTCCAGGGCGTGAGATGGTGCAGCATGGGCAGGCTGCGGTAGGCGGCCGGATACACGCGGCGCACGCGCTCCCAGTCGAGTTGATCGAGCCACGCCTCGACCAGGCTGACCAGGTCGGCGACCCAGATCAAGCGCAGCGGCTCGTAGGTCAATGGCATGCCGAACGCATGGCGATAGACATGCCAGAGCATGTCCTCTTTGCCCAGCGCAAGCGCGGCAACGCCGTTGATGCTGAAGGGCTGCGCACGCTCGCTAAACTCCTCGAAGCGTCTGGTTGGGCGGCCAGCCTCTTCCAGATTGAGCCGATGGTGCAGCTCCACGCTCACCGAGATGCCCTGGTGCTTGCGCTTGGTCGCCGCCAGATGATGGTGATCCGGCCCGAGACCATGCATCGGCGTCGGTGGCAGCGTAAAGCCAACGGTGGCGAGGAGCGCCTGGGCGCGCTCGGCGGCGTAGGCTGGCACAAGCAGGTCGAGATCGCGCATCGGGCGCAGCCCTGGCGTCGCATAGATCAGCGCGCTGAGCGCCGCTCCCTTGAGCACCAGCGCCGGGATGCCCTGAGCCTGGTAGCATGCCAGAATTTCGCTTAAGACCTGGAGTTGGACCTGGCTTTGATGGGCGTAGTGCATGGCGTAGCCGCGCAGCTGCTGTTGCGCGCTGGTTGGGATTGCTACAGCTGCGGCCTGCAGGTGCTGATTGACCAGCGGGGCGATGCCGTGGATTTCGGCTTGTCCAGGGAGGGTGTTCCAGTCGAGAAGCGGTGTGACGTGCTGTGCAATACGCTGATACTGGTCTGCATGTCCAGCCATACGTGCACACAGCGCAAGCAATGCAAATGATGACAGAGCTTGATCCATACAGATCCTTATCTATCGCATTGGGTGCTGAATGCTATGCTGTTGTTGCCGTGGATAGCGGCATTCTAGCCTAAACGACGCACAACGACAAGGGTGAATTTTGCCCGCACAATGCTGACTGCGCACATGCGCTGCTCAAGGCTACGCGCTACGGCTGAGGTGCGCAGGCGCAGCGCGTGCTATGCTAAAAGCGTCACCGCTCTAGGAGCGCGCCACGTGCTTTCCAGGCGGCCCCGCTTATCCCAGAAAGGCGTATACTCATGCTGGAGCCGCCTGCGCTCGACCCATCTGCGCTGATCGCCTGTGTCGTCGCCGAGCACGCCATTGCGCTGGCGGCGGTGGTGTTTACTGGAGCCGACGCATCCGCCGTTTGCAGTAGAAAGGTACCCTCATGCTGGAGCCGCCTGCGCTCGACCCATCCGCGCTGATCGCCTGTGTCGTTGCCGAGCACGCCATTGCGCTGGCGGCGGTGGTGTTTACTGGAGCCGACGCATCCGCCGCTTGCAGTAGAAAGGCACCCTCATGCTAGAGCCGCCTGCGCTCGACCCATCCGCGCTGATCGCCTGTGTCGCCGCCGAGTACGCTATTGCGCTAGATGCCGTCGAGTTTCTGCCGCTGGGAGCCGATTCTGCCGCCGCTGTCTATCGCGGCACCTGCGCTGATGGCACGCGCTACCTGCTGAAGCTGCGGCGCGGTGCGCTGAACACAGCTGGGCTACGCATCCCGCGCTACCTGTGCGACTTGGGCCTGCCGCACATCCTGGCGGCGCTGTACACCACCGATCAGCGGCTCTGGACGCAGCTGGACGACCGTCATCTCATTGTTTATCCGTTTATCGATGGCAACACCGCCGCCGATGTCGGCCTCGCCGCCGCGCAGTGGACGGCGCTCGGCCAGCTGCTGCGCCAGGTGCACGACCTTGCGCTGCCGCCTGAGCTGCTGTGCCTGCTGCGGCCAGAGCCATGGCGGCCCGACTGGCGCGAGTTGATCGACGAGCTAGATCAGGCTGTGCGCGCCTGGGATGGCCACGGTGCTGAAGCGTATGGGCTGGTGGCGCTGTGGCGCGTGCACGCCGCTAAGATTCAGCAGCTCAGCCAGCGCGCCGACCAGCTCGCTGCCCTCCTGCGCGCCGAGGATGCGCCGCTGGTGCTGTGCCACGCCGACCTGCACACCTGGAACATCCTCGTCGCTGCGGACGGCCAGTTTTGGGTCATCGACTGGGACGCCACGATGCTGGGCCGCCGCGAGCGCGATCTGATGTTTATGGTCGGCGGCATTGGCGCTGGCCTCGTCGCGCCAGCGGAGACGCGCTGCTTTTTGGCTGGCTATGGGCCGATCCAGCTCGATCAGCGTGCGCTGGCCTACTATCGCTGTGCCTGGGCCGTGCAGGATATCGCCAGCTATGGCGCAGATGTGCTCCTGCGCGCCGAGGTTGGCCCGGCCGATAAGCGCCAGGCGCTGCGCTACTTTGCCATGCAGTTTGATCCTGGCAATATCGTTGATATCGCCCTCGCAACGTCCGTAGACTAACTGCTGAAGTTAGGGGTTGACAGTGCTGCTGCCCGCGCATATACTATGTTTTATAGAACATTTGTGCGTATAGCTAAGGGGGACACTGTATGATTATCAGTCGGATCGGCCAAATCAGCATTCCAGTTAGCGATCAGGACCGAGCGCTCGCCTTCTACACCGAGAAGCTCGGCTGCACGCTCACCGGCGACACACCGATGGGCGAAGAAGGCCGCTGGATCGAGGTTAGTCTGCCTGACGGCGAGACGCGCCTTGTGCTGTATGGTACGCCCGAGCAGCGCGAAACCACCATGGGCACGTTCTCGCCGATCATGTTCTCGTCGCCAGACCTCAGCGCGGCCTACCGCGAGCTGGTGGAGAAGGATGTGAACATCATCCAGCCACCAAAAGAGGAGTTCTGGGGCGCGTTCTTGATCTTTGCCGATCCCGATGGTAACTCCTTCCTTGTCTCTGGCCCGCTGAACGCCTAAACTCCTTCCGCGCCGCGCCGACCTGCACTCGACCCGACAGGTCGGCGCGGCGTGTGTGCCCGCCTCCTCACCAGCACTCCGACAGCACCTAGAGCTGGCTAATTTCGGCTCAAATGCCAGCCTCTGTCAGCTATGTGCCGCTGCCTCAAATGCTAGCCTGCCGTAGGCGTAGTGCTATGGGAAAAACAGCGCTGTGCTTAATCGTCCCAGCTTAGCGGCACGCCGTCTGCGCTGGTTCCATCTCGCCCGCTCAAGTTTGTGGCAGACCGGAGCGCGGTCGGACCAGCTCTCTATGGCATGTGTTGGCTGCCCATCAAACACGCAGCCTGTTCTGGAGGCGGCGCTGTTGCGGCATGATCACCGCTCTAGCAAGCTGCGAGCTGTATGCAGCGTGAGTCTTGGGTATTCTACAGTCGTGCGGTTGTCGGCCCAGTTTCCAAGCGGTACTTTGATCAGCGGTGTCGGTGGCCTAGCCCACGGCTTTTTCTATCGCACGGGAGCGTGATGGAGCGCGCTGCGGCGACGAGCACATGTGCGGGCGGGCGAGCAGCAGCGCCACGCCACGTGCGCCGGAGCAGCGCCGAACCACGGTGGCGTTTTTCACAAAAACATGCGAGCTATGCTTGCACAGCACGTTGCGTGCTGTCTGTGCGCCGGAGCAGCGCCAAACCACGGGCCTGTTTTTTGAAACAGCCCACGCTGGAGATAGCGGTGGGAGCTGTTGCCCACACGCGACCGTTGCTGCGCCTACTTCAGCACGGTCGGCAGCATGGTGCTGGTGAGCGGCGCAAACTGGCCCTGCGCCGTGGTGCAGACGGACTGGTCGTGGACATCAACGGCGCACGCCTCAACCTGAACCGGGCCGCTGCCAGCGAGCGACTGGAAGCGCACATCGAGCACATACTGCGTCGAGGAGCTGGTGAAGGCGTGCGGGGCCACGTGGATCTGCTCTAGATCAGGGTTGTCGAGCAGCGCGGGATCGCCATCGTAGGCCAGGTTGCGCTCGTCGAAGTCGAGCGTGCGCTGATCGAGCTGGATGCTGCCGTCGTCGCTGCGCACCGTGAGCGTGACGTGCTCCACATCTAGCTCCGTCTCCGGCGCAGTGACCTGTACCCAGACGGCGTGGGACGGCAGCACCTCCGTGATCGCCACCGTGTGCGCCAGCGTGTCGGCGTAGGGCAGATAGCGCAGCGGGTTGATGGCATAGCGGCGCTGGACACCGCCCTCCCGAATCTCGAAGTGCAGATGCGGAAAGCCGCTGTCGCTCGCGCCGCTGAGCGCGATCGGATCGCCAGGCGCGACCACGTCGTCGATGTTCACGAGCGACGCGCTAACGTGCAAGTAGTTGCTGTAGATATTGTTGCCGTGGTCGATCTGCACAACGCCGTCGGAGTAGCTCGGGTGGCTGCCGGCGATGCGCACGGTGCCAGTGTAGACCGCCTTGACCGTCGTGCTGAGCGGCGTGGGCATATCCAGGCCCTGGTGGTAGTCGTAGCGAAAGTTGCTGCTGGCGCGCAGGCGCGGCCCATAGGTTGAGGAGAGCGCCAGCGGCGGATTGCCGTCAAGCGGCCAGCGCCAGCCAGCGGCTGTGATCTGCTGCGGCGCGGGTGCGGCACCTGCCGCCAGCGATCCGCTCAGCACCAGCCCGACGAGCAGCAGCAGCGCGCTGCGCAAGAACAAGCGTGATCGACGTTGATCCATTGATGTTCCCTTCCTGTACGGATTAAGTCCACTGGCTAAAAGCAGGTGTATGGACTTGACATAGTAGTACATGCAAGATCGAACAGCCGCTGCTCGCCGGAAAATTTGGCTCACAGTGTGCTTCGTGGCTGATCGGCGTAGTGTGCACCTCGGTCGCCATCTCCGTGCATCGCGGCGTGTCCGCTGTGATGCTTCGTAGCAGCAAGCGCGCAAGCGCCAGTGCCACACCGTATGTGAGCGGTATGGCATGCAGGTACGCGGCGGCAGCTGTGTAATCGTACCATATGGCTTGACAAAGCCCGCATGACGATTTAGCCTTTTCACGCCTTTGACCACCTGCCGTGTGACCACCAGCGCCCCAAACTCTGCCGCACGTCGTGCTGCCCACATCTATAGCGTACACGGGAAGGAAACCGCGATGTCTGCGCTGATTTCGGTGCTGCTGCCATGCTACAACGCCGCTGCGACGCTCGACGCCAGCATCAGCAGCGTGATGCATCAGACCTGCGCCAACTTCGAGCTGCTGGCGGTCGATGATGGCTCGACCGATGCCACGCGCGCGCAGCTAGAGCGCTGGGCCGAGCGTGATCAGCGCGTGCACGTGCTGCATCAGCGGCACCAGGGCATCATTCCGGCGCTCAACCACGCGACGTCGCTGGCGCGCGGTTGCTATCTCGCGCGTATGGACGCCGACGACTGGGCCTATCCCGAGCGCTTGGCGGCGCAGCTGGCCGTGCTGGAGACGCAGCCAGATGTGGCGGTGGTTGGCAGCCTCGTGCGCGCCACGCCGGTTGACTCGATTCGGCCGGGCTTGGCCGACTACCTCAGCTGGATCAACACCCTATACACCCACGACGCGATCATGCGCAGCCTGTACATCGAGAGTCCGCTGGTGCACCCAAGCGTGATGCTGCGGCGCACGTGGCTGGAGCGCGTCGGCGGCTACGTTGACCATGGCTGGCCCGAGGACTACGATCTGTGGATGCGGCTAGCGCAGGCCGGGGCGCGCTTCGCCAAGGTGCCGCGCGTGCTGCTGGACTGGCACAACCACGCCGACCGGCTGACCTGGAGCGATCCGCGCTATCAGCGCAGCGAGTTTCTGCGGCTGAAGGCCCACTATCTCCAGCGCATGCTGTTGCCGCGCTATGAGCGCGTCATTATGTGGGGCGCAGGCTCCACCGGCAAGCGCCTAAGCCGCCTGCTGCTCGCTGGCGGAGCGCCGCTAGACGCCTTCATCGACGCCGACCCGCGCAAGGCGCACAGCGTGTGCCATGGCCTGCCGGTGCACCCGCCCGCAGAGCTGCGCCAGGTCTGGTCGGCTGGCGACGGACGCCGCAGCGTAGTGCTGGTGGCGGTGGCCGTCGCCGATGCGCGGTCGCTGATCGCGGCGCAGCTTGTCGCTGCTGGCCTCGTCGAGACCCACGACTGGTGGTTTGTGGCCTAGCTACGCTGGCAGCGGCGGCAGCTCCGCGTCAGCCTACGCTGCGCCGTGATCGGAGAGCAGCGCTCGCGATGCTTGGAGGCGTGTAGATGGACTATACCAACCTGGATCAAAGTGCAGATCGGGCGCGGCAGGTCGCGGCCAGCTGGCGGCACACGCCAGCCTGGAGGCCGCCCCGCTGGCGCTGCTGATCGAGGGCTGGCTGCTCATTGATCGGACCGCTGACATCTTGGCCGTGCTGCTGAACCGGGTGGTGGCCGCTGCGGTGGCGGCGCTGCGCGCTGCTCGCCGGTGCCCAGGCGCTGCTGAGCGTTATCCAGACGTGGCTGCACACGGGAGCGTCGCCGCGCACCCATCCGGCCTACGCTACGCTACCCCCCCACTTTGCTGCGGCTATCGCGGCCATACAGCACCAAATCGCCAGCCCCTAAGCGCCGCCATTCATATTGTTGGTTCTATTGCTTGAAGCCTGTACCTTGAGCGTTAGCCCAGGCGTGCCTGGGTCCAGTGGCCGTCGACCAAGCGCCACAGATTGAGCGGGTTGTCGTCGCGCAGCTCTGGCGGCAGGCGGGTGGGGCGCACGTGGTCGTAGCTCCAGCGCATGGCGAAGCGCTCAAGCGCCGCTGGTATGCCGACGGATGTGAAGCCGGGATGGCCGGTCGCCGGGTACGGGCCGCCGTGGTGCATGGCCGGGCTGACGGCGACGCCGGTCGGCATGCGGTCGTTGAGCAGCCGCCCAACCTTCCAGCGCAGCAGCGGCTCGATCTGCGCATAGCGCTCGTCGTCAGCGCCGCCGCTGTGGCTGTAGATCGCGCCGGTGAGGCTGCCCTCCAGCTGGCGCAGCGCCGCCGCGAGCTGGGCCGCATCCTCCAGCACCACCAGCAGCGCGACCGGGCCGAATGCCTCGGTCTGCAGCGCCGCTGGCTCGGCCAGGAACTGTGCCCCGCTCACGCGCAGCAGGGTGCTTGGCCAGCGGTATGGCTCGCGCTCGTCGGGCACGCCACCAGCCAGCACCGCCGCGCCATGCGCTGTTAGCTCCGCCAGCGCCGCCTGGATGCCGTGGGCCACCGTGTCGCTGAGCAGCAGGCCCGCTGGACCGCTGGCGAAGTGCTGGGCCGCTGCTGCGCTGAAGCGCTCGGCGTCTGGCCCGGCGATCATCAGCACGAGGCCCGGATTGGTGCAGAACTGGCCAGAGCCAAGCGTGCAGGATGCAAACAGCTCCTCGGCGAGCTGCTCGGCGCGCTCGGCCAGCGCCTCTGGCAGCAGCACTACCGGGTTGACGCTGGATAGCTCCAGGTAGATCGGCTTGCCTGCGCTGTCGGCGGCGGCTTTGAGCGCCAGCCCGGCTTGCCGCGAGCCAGTGAAGGCGCTGGCCCCGATGGCTGGATGCGCCACCAGCGCCAGCCCGCTCTCTGGCTGCATATGGTAGAGCAGTTGGACGGTGGCGGCGGGCAGGTCGGCCGCCTGGAGTGCGGCGAGCGCCAGCTCCGCCAGCAGCTGCGTTGTGTGCGGATGGCCTGGGTGCGCCTTGGCGATCACCGGGTTGCCAGCAGCGATGGCCGCCGCGAAGTCGCCGCCGCCAACGGCGTTGAAGGCAAACGGGAAGTTGTTTGGCCCAAAGATGACCACCGGCGCGCCAAGCGGCCCAAGCAGTGCGCGCAGCTCCGCCTGTGTGTCGATGATCGGTCGCGTCCACGCCCGGCTGCGCGCCGCCTGCGCTGCCTGCCGGAGCTGGCCAACGGTGCGCGGAATCTCGATGGCACGCAGCCGCGGTTGCGCTGGCAGGCCCGTCTCGCGCTCGGCAATGGCTACCAGCTGCTCGGCCTGCGCTTCAATGCTGGCGGCTAGCCGCTCCAGAAACGCGGCAAGCTGCTCTGGCGCTGTGTGGCGCAGCACCTCGGCGGCGGCGGCTCCTGCCTCCACTGCCGTCAGCACCTCGGCGCGCTCGGAGATCGGGTAGTGCCGCTCGAGCAGCGCGCCGCTGCCTGGGCTGGTGGCCGCGAAGCTGCCGACCGGCTGCTGCGCCGCGCGCCACTGGCCGTCGATCAGCACCGGCTGAAGCTGCGCGCTCATGCTGCACCTCCCGGCAGGGCGATGCTGCGCGCGGCGCTGGCTGGCCGCTGCTCCAGCGCCTGCTGAATGGTCGCCAGCGCCTGCTCCCGCTCTGCGTCGCTCAGCTCCAGCCGTGGCGGGCGCACGCTGGCGCTGCCAAGGCCGACCTGCTGCTGGCACAGCTTGATCAGCTGGACGAACTTTGGCCCTGTGTCGAAGCGCAGCAGTGGCAGAAACCAGCGGTAGAGCGCGTCGAGCTGCTCGCGGTCGCCGCTGTCACGCGCTTGGCAGGCGCGCTCGAATAGCTCCACCGACTCGGCGGGGAAGGCGTTGACAAGACCTGCGATCCAGCCTTCTGCACCGGCAAACACGCCCTCGACGATCACGTCGTCAAGGCCGACGAGCAGGCGCAGGCGCGGGCCAAGCAGGGCGCGTATGGCCGTGAGGCGGCGCACGTCGCCGCTTGACTCCTTGACCGCCGCCAGGTTGGCGTGCTGCGCGGCCAGCTCGGCGATCTGCTCGGGCAGAAAGTCGGTCTTGTAGGCTGGCGGGTTGTTGTAGAGCAGCGCAGGCAGCGGCGTGGCCGCCAGCACGGCGCTCACATGGGCGCGCATCTCGCGCCAGTCGGTTGAGTAGACATACGGCGGCAGGACCATCAGGCCAGCGCAGCCGATGTCCGCCGCCGCCTGCGCGAGCGCGACCGCCTCCGCTGTCGAAAGCGCGGCGATACCAGGGATGATCGGCGCACGGCCAGCGCTGGCCTGCACGGCTGTGCGCAGCAGCGCCAGCTTCTCATCAAAGCTCAGCGTCGCGCCCTCGCCTAGCGAGCCAAGCGGGACGATGCCAGTGCAGCCTGTGTCGATCAGCAGGCGACAGTGCTGCGCCAGGAAGTCGTGGTCAACGCTGCCGTCGTGCTTGAAGGGTGTGGTGATCGCGGGAATCACGCCGCGCCAGTCAAAGGTGTTCATACATGCTCCTCTAGGTTTATGGAATGGGCACTCGACGTTGTGATGAGTGTGGCCAGGGCGACTGGCGCAACTGGTGGCCGGATCGATTCCGGCGTCCAGCCGAACAGCACGCTGGTGGCCGCGCCACAGATGCGGCCCTGGCACGGCCCCATGCCGCAGCGGGTGTGAATCTTGGCGCTGCGCCAGCTTGGGTGCTCGGCCAGGGCGGCGTAGTGCACGTCCTCGCAGCGACAGACGATGGTCTGCGCGCTGGCGAGCTGCCGTAGCTCTGCGCGCAGGGCAAAGGTGTGCTCGAGCCGCCGGGCAAAGCGGCGCGCGGCCGCCCGCCGTGCCAGCAGTGGTTGGGCCTGCGCTGGCCGCCCGGCGGCGATATAGCCGGCGATTGCGCCCTCCGCCAGCGCCGCCTCAACCCCAGCGATGCCCGCCACCTCGCCGGCGGCCAAGATGCCGCTGACGCTGGTCTGCTGTGCATAGTCAACCACCACCGCGCCAGCATTGATTGCACAGCCAAGCGTCGCCGCCAGCTCGCTGTTCGGCACCAGCCCAAAGCCACAGGCGAGCTGCTCGCACGGCTCGCGCCAGCGCTGCGCACCGTGGCGCAGCGTCACCGCCTCCAGCTGCTCTGCGCCGTGCGCCTGCTCAACCCAGCAGCCAGCGCGATAGGCTGTGCGGCCGAGGGTGGCGCGCAGGCGCAGCGCCTGCAGCAGCCGCGCTGGATCCAGGGGCAGCTGTGCGCCAAACGCCAGCAGTCGCGCCCAGTCGCTCTGCTCGGCGATTAGCCGCACCTCAGCGCCGCTGCGCCGCAGGCCCGCCGCCACCGCCAGCAGCAGCGGCCCGCTGCCTGCGACCACGACGCGCCGCCCTTTGATCGGCACCCCGCCTTTGATCAGCGCCTGTAGGCCGCCAACGCCGGTGACGCCTGGCAGCGTCCAGCCAGGAAAGGGCAGCAGCAGCTCGCGCGCGCCGGTGGCCAGAATGAGCCGATCGTAGCCGATGCTCTGTGGCCCGTCCGGCCTCTCTACGAGCAGCTCGCCCGCTGCAAGCGGGGCCACCACCTGCGTGTTCTGCTGCACGCTGATCTGCTGCCCTTGGCGCAGGCGCGTGGCCCAGCGCGCCGCCGTTCGGCTATGTCGCTCTGCGCCGCCGCGCCAGATCTGCCCGCCAGGCGCTGCGCCAGCATCGAGCACGCAGACCTGCGCGCCGCTCTCTGCTGCGCTCACCGCTGCGGCGATCCCCGCTGGACCAGCACCTACAACGACAATCTCAAAGCGCTGCATCGGTCACCACCTGCATCCCTTCGGCACACGCAACCTGACAGCTCAGGCGGTGCGCTTGGCCATTGATCGTCACACGGCACTCGTAGCACACGCCTATGCCGCACACTGGCGCGCGCGCCGCGCCGGTTATGGAGCGGCGCGTGGCTGTCACGCCTGCTAGCGCCAGCGCCGCCGCCACGCTGCTGCCTGCCGCCACGCTGATCGGGCGGCCATTGATCACAACATTCACCTTAGCCATGGGCGGTCTCCTTGTCAAAGCGCGCTGGCAGATAGGGCGCAGCTGGGATCGGCGCGCTGTGGCCAAGCAGCTGCGCCGCCAGCAGCTTGGCCGTGCCCAGCGCGGTGGTGATGCCCAGCCCCTCGTGGCCGGTCGCGAGCCAGACGCCCGGTCGCTGCCAGGCCGGGCCGATCAGCGGCAGCCCATCTGGCGTTGCTGGCCGCAGCCCCGTCCAGGCGCGGATCACCGTTAGCTGCGCCAGCGCTGGCATGTACTCCACGGCGCGCCGCAGCATCTGCGCCAGCATGGCCTGATCGACGCTGCGCTCACTGCGGTCGAACTGCCGCGACGAGCCGATCAGCAATTGTCCCGTTGGTCGCGGCTGGACGTTGAAGGCGACCGAGTCGCCGCTGCTGGCGTGTGCGCTCTTGATGTAGCCTAACTCCACCAGCTGCTGGCGAATGATGTGTGGATAGCGCTCGGTGATCGCCAAGTGGCCCTGCTTGGCGCGCAGCGGCAGCTCCGGTGCCAGTGCTTGTGATCGAATGCCGCCAGCCAGAATCACCGCTTCAGCAGTCAGCGTCTGGCCATCGGCAAGCAGCACGCCGCTGGGCCGCAGTGCACATACCGCCGCGCTGATAACCTGCGCGCCGTGGTTGCGCGCCCGCTCGATCAGCAGCGCCGCGCTGCGCGGTGGGTAGATCACGCTGTCGCTGGGCACCAGCAGTCCGCCGGCCAGTCCTGGCCGCAGCAGCGGCTCCAGCGCGTACAGCTCGGCGGCCGCCACCAGCCTGCTCGCGATGCCGTGGGCGCTGTAGCGCGCCTGCTTCGCCTGGGCCTCCGCCAGCTCCTCGGCGTCTGCCGCCACCCACAGCGTGCCGCAGGCAAGGTGCTCGTGGTCGGCTGGCCGCTCGGCGAGCAGCTCGGCCCACAGCTGCTGCGAGTAGCTGGTCAGCACCAGCTCCGGCAGGCTGCCGTCCATCACGACGATATGGCCCATCCCGGCGGCGGTCGTGCCGCCACCGACGATCTCCTGCTCGACGACGGCGACGTGCAGCCCGGCCTGGGCTAGCTCGCTGGCGCACGCGGCCCCGACGATGCCTGCGCCGATGATCAGCGCATCATAGTGTGTGCGCATCGCCAATGCCCCAGCGCAGCGGGTCGCGCTCATCAAAGATTAGCGTGCTCTCGGCGGTCACAAAGGCCTGGCCCGTGATCGACGGCACGATCTGCGCGCCTACGCGGCGATAGCTGGCGCTGAAGCGGCTGCCGATGATGCTCTCCTGCACCCAGCGCGCACCTGGCGCGAGCTTGCCATCCGCCGCCAGACAGGCCAGCTTGGCGCTGGTGCCGGTGCCGCACGGCGAGCGGTCGTAGGCCTTGCCAGGGCAAAGCACAAAGCTGCGGCTGTTGGCCCCGTCGCCGCCTGGCCCGAACAGCTCGATATGGTCGATCTGTGCGCCAGCGTCGCCGCACAGCCCGGCCTGCTCCAGCGCCAGCCGGATGCGCCAGGCCACGTCGGTGAGCTGCTCGACGCGCTCTAGCGCCAGCGTCTGCCCATGCGTGTCGCAGAGAAAGAACCAGTTGCCGCCCCAGGCGATATCGCCGCTGATCACGCCCAGCCCAGCGACCTGCACCTGCACGCCAGCCGCGTAGCGGTAGCTCGGCACATTTTCAACGGTCACGCTGCCGTCGGCGTGCAGCTCGGCGCACACCACGCCTACCGGCGTCTCGATGCGCTGCGGCCCTGGCCCGATCCGCCCAAGATGCGCCAGCGTCGTCACCAGCCCGATCGTGCCATGGCCGCACATGCCCAGGTAGCCGACATTGTTAAAAAAGATCACGCCGGCGGCACACGTCTGGTCGCTCGGCGCGCAGAGCAGCGCGCCCACCAGCATATCGGAGCCGCGCGGCTCGTTGACTGCGCCCGCACGGATGTGGTCGTAGCGCTCGCGCAGGACGCCGAGCTGCGCGGCGACGCTGCCCTGGCCGAGATTCGGCCCGCCGTCGATGATCACCCGCGTTGGCTCGCCGGCCGTGTGTGAGTCCACACACACAAGGTTGCGCATGATTGGCCTCCTTCAGGGCGGACTGTTTAGCGAAGCCGCCCTCTACATGCTAGCGTGCGCCGCCTGCGCCTGTCTTGTACAATTGAGGCGTCGCCCATGCGGATTTTTGCATAGTCAGAGGGAGTGCTATGGAGCTATCGTCAGGCCCGAGTCTCGGCGGCGCGCTGTGCCCGGCCGATCCTTTTTTCGCCGCTGCGCTGTTTGATCGGCTCAATGATGTGGTGTTTTTTGTCAAAGACCGCTCCGGCCGCTACCAGATCGTCAATACGACGCTGGTGCGCCGCTGCGGCCTTCAGCATAAGCACGAGCTGGTTGGCCGCGCGCCGCTGGAGCTGTTTCCGCCGGAGCTTGGCGCACGCTACGCCGCCCAGGATCGCCAGGTGCTTGATCAGGGGCGGCCGATCACCGATCAGCTGGAGCTGCACCTCTACCCCAGCCGTGCGCCTGGCTGGTGCAGCACCTGCAAAATTCCGCTCCACGATGCGCACGGCCAGGTGATTGGCCTCGCTGGCATCTCGCGCGATCTGCGCGCCCCAGATCGCGACAGCCCGGTCTACCGGCGCATCGCCGCCGCCGTGGCCCATATGCACGCGCACTACGGCGAGCCGCTGCGCCTGGCCACGCTGGCCGCCGTCGCCGACCTCTCGGTGGCGCAGTTCGAGCGCTATATCCGTCGCATCTTCGATCTGACGCCCAAGCAGCTGCTGACCAAGATTCGCCTCGACGCTGCCGCCAGCCTGCTCGCCACCGACAGCAGCATCGCCGCCATCGCCCACGCCTGCGGCTACGCCGATCACAGCGCCTTCACGCGCCAGTTTCGCGCCGTCGTCGGCCTCTCGCCATCGCAGTACCGCGCGCTGCGCAGCCCCGAGCGGACGCGCCTGCGCTGAGTTGATTCCGCCCGCTTGTGCTTGTTGCTGCACACCTGCAACATTGGTCCCGGCGCTGCGAGGCCACGGCTCTGTGCTGATTCTGTGCCCGAGCGGTTGACGTTGCTAGCTCAAATGTTCTATAATAGAGCGCGCTGTGCTCCGTGCTTGCTGCACCACCATCTCCTCTCGCGGAGGCTGCTCTGAGATTCGCCCGCCGCTGACAGCGCTCAGCGGCCCAAGCCAAGGAGCGTGTATGCGTTCAGACTACAAGCCACAGGGCTACACCAGCGTCGCGCCGTACCTGCTGGTTGCCGATGCTGCCGCCACGATTGCGTTTTTGCAGCAGGTCTTCGACGCCGCCGAGATTCAGCGCATTCCCGCCGACAACGGCCGCCTGCGCCACGCTGAGGTGCGCATCGACGACACCGTCGTGATGCTTGCCGACACCACCGCCGACTGGGCCGTGGCCCCCAGCCATGTCCACATCTATGTCCCCGATGTCGATGCCACCTATCAGCGCGCCCTCGCCGCTGGCGCGGAATCCGTGCAGGCCCCCACCAAAAAAGACGACGCCGATAAGCGCGGCGGCGTGCGCGATGCCAGCGGCACCACCTGGTGGATAGCCTCGCGGGTTGCCTAGGCGCGTGTCCGGCGCAGCATAGCCTGCCGCGTCCGTGCCTGTTGAATGTTGCACCGTAGAGGCTGAGCGCCCGTCGTGCATAGCCGCAGGCGCAGGTCGGCGATGGCCTGACGCACGCCGCGTGTATGGCCAGCGCTGATGCCGAACCGCGCTG
>JABXJS010000276.1 GCA_013538855.1 Herpetosiphonaceae bacterium | reverse complement strand
TTCTTGCCGCCGACGAGCTGCCAGTCGCTGGTGAACTCGAGCAGCGAGACGCGCGCGCCCTTGATCTGGCCGCTCAGCGTTGAGGAGAGCTGGCTCACTGTGCCGGCACCGAACTCGTGGTTGAGGAACACGTAGTAGCCGTTGGTGGTGGTGTAGACGCCGATGCCGTCGGGCGTGCCGGCCATGGCGTAGGTCAGCGTGGGGCTGGTGGTGTAGCTGCCGAAGTCGCCGACCAGCAGCGGCATCTCGTCGCCGGTGGTGAGCAGCGGCACAATATCAAACATGCCCGAGATATCGTGGGCGTAGGCCTGGGCGGTGGTGCGCCCGCTGGGGCCAACGCTAGCGCGGCCCGCTGGCGTGGCTGATTGTGCCGCAGCGCCAAGGTTGAGGCTGGAGCACACCAGCAGGAGAATGCCGAGCATTCCCCAACGTTGAGGTCGATTAAAAAGGGTCACGCGATACTCCTTATCTACGACTGCACAGCCGGGCAGGCTGTGTACGGCTCAAGCAGCCGTCCTGTACCGCGCTAGCATAGCGTCGGTGATTAAATCCTGAGTAAAGATTGTGTTAAAGAGTCACAATCTTTTGGGTACAAGATTGTTATACCAATGCGTCTGGGCGGGGCGGCACCCTGGCGGGGGCGTGGAGCTGCGCCCCACCTCGCTTGGCTTGGTCCTAGCCGATTGGGGCGAGACGGCGGCGCAGCTCGGCGCTGAGTGGAGCGAGCTGCTGGCTGAAGGTCGGGTCATCGCTGCTGGCATCGACGACGAGCAGGCGCTGTGGCTCGACCTGGCTGAGCCAGGCGCTGAGCAGCTGGTCAAGCGCTTGCAGATCGCTGATCTGGGCGATCTCGAGGCTGCGGCTGCGGCGGCGGTGGCGCTCGATCACCACCTCCAGCGGAGCCTGCAGCCAGATGATCACCTCGGGTGGCGGCAGGACGCTGCGCAGCGTGCGGTACAGCCGCGCGCACAGCTCCAGCTCTGCGCCTGTGAGGTAGCCACAGCGCTGAAAGTGCTGGGTGAACACAAAGAAATCTTCGTCGAGACCACCGTCCTGCACGCCAGGGCGATCACCGTAGCGAATGGCGTGCTCTTGCTCTGAGCGCACCAGCAGGTAGTCGATCTGGTTGGCCATCCCATAGCGGGCGTGGTCGGCGGCGAACAGCGCCTGAAATGGGCGCTCCTGATGCTGCTCAAGCGCGAGCTGGCAGCTGAAGTGCTTGGTGAGCAGGTGCGCCAGCGTGGTTTTTCCAACGCCAGCGTTGCCCACGATTGTGATCAGCGGCTGCATCGGCGGCTACCACGCGATCTGCTGGCGGTCGCGGAAGAACTGGCCGCTGGGGCCGCCCTGCGGCAGCGTCGCCAGCCAGACGATCGTCTCGGCTCCCTCGCTGACCGAGCGGTCGGCGTGCGGGCCGCCCATGGCGGTGCGCACCCAGCCAGGGCAGACGGCATTGACTAAAATATTCGGTCGATCACGCACGGCATCGGCGAGCATCAGCGTGAGCGCGTTGAGGCCCGCCTTCGACAGCCGATAGGCGGCAGTGCTGGCGCGCAGCGCACCAACCTGGCCCATGCCCGAGGAGACATTGACGATGCGCCCGTAGCGCTGCTTGGTCATCAGCGGGATGCAGCGCTGCGCCAGCTCCAGCGGCCCCCAGACATTGATCGCGTAGGTCTGCTGGAAAATCTGTATGCTGGTGTTGAGCAGCGACTGGCCATCGTCGAGCAGGACGGCGGCGTTGTTGACCAGCACATCGATGCGGCCATGCTCGGCCTGGATCTGCTGCACGGCGCTGCTGATGCTAGCCGAGCTGCTGACATCAAGCTCGACCACGCTGGTGGAGCCGGGGATTGCGCTGGCGGCCTGCTCGCCGCTGGAGCGCTGGCGGCTGCCGAGCACGACGTGATAGCCCTGCGCAGCCAGCTGGCGTGCAACTTCTTGGCCGATGCCGCGATTCGCACCGGTGACTAAAGCAGTTAGAGGCTGGGCCATAGAGGACTCACTTTCTTAAAAAACGGGCCACAGAGCGCTGGTGCACATCTGTGGCCTTATCATACCCTGATTTTCGGCTAGCGTGGTTCGAGCTGCATCGGCAGGCCGCCCTTTGGCTGCATGATAAAGCCGACATCGGCGGCCACCGGCGTGTCGTCGCGGCGGCGCAGCCGGTAGCGCTGGGCGATCATGGCCAGGATGATCTGGGCCTCGGTCTGGGCGAAGGTGTCGCCGATGCACTTGCGCGGGCCGGTCGCGAACGGCAGATAGGTGTGCTTCACCTGCTTGCTCAGCTGATCGGGCGCAAAGCGCTCAGGTCGGAACTGCTCTGGCTGCTCCCAGTAGGCTGGGTTGTGGTGGATGCCGTAGATGTTCAGCAGCACCTGCGCGCCCGCCGGCAGGCCGTAGTCGCCAAACTGATCGGCGTTGAGCGCCTGGCGCGAGGTGATCCAGGCTGGCGGATAGATGCGCAGCGCCTCCTGAAAGACCTGGCTGGTGTACTGCAGCTGTGGCAGATCGGCGAGCGTCGGCGCACGGCCCTGCAGCACGCGATCAACCTCGGCGTGGAGCTGGGCCTCGGCGGCTGGGTTTTGCGCCAGCAGGTGGAAGGTCCAGCTCAGCGCCGATGCGGTGGTCTCGTGGCCGGCGAAGATAATGCCGCCAAGCTCGGCGCGCAGCTCGTCGTCGCTGAAGCCCTGGCCGGTCTCCTCGTCGTGGCTGAGCAGGAGCATGTCAATCAGGAACTCTGGCTCTGCGCCGCTGGCCAGGGCCTGCCGCCGCTGCTCGATCAGCTCGGTCAGCAGCGTGGTGATCGCCTCCATGGCCTGATTCAAGCGCCGGTTGGTCGGCGTGGGCACCGCCAGCGGCCACTTGATCAGCGCCGAGGAGTGGCTAATCACGAAGTCGCTGCTGGCCTTGAAGATACGCTTCATCTGCTCGTGGGCGCGCTGGAGGTCGGTGCCGAGCATGCACAGGCTGATCACCTCCATGGTTACGTCGGTCATGGCCGAGCGCACCTCGATGGTGCTGTGGGCGGGCAGGCGCTCCCAGCGCTGTAGTAGCTTGCTGGTCTCGTTGACCATGTGCTGGGTGTAGCCCTCGATGCAGCGGCGATGGAAGGCGGGCTGCATCAGGCGACGGCGGTAGAGCCAGTCCTTGCCGTCGCTGGTGAACAAGTTCTCGCGCGCTGGCCCTGCAGCGAGGCGCACCGTGCGCATAAACGTCTGCTCTTTGATGTAGTTGCGATGGTTGCCCTGCAGCACCTGCTGCACATACTCTGGCGCGGAGATCACATACTGCGTGGCCCAGGCGAAGCGCAGGCGCAGGATCGGCGCGTCGGCCTGCGCCCACTGCACCAGCAGCGGCAGCCGGTCGTGCGCGAAGGCGCGCAGATCGCCAAGCAGGCCGGTGTTCGTGGCCGAGGGCGGCGGATCTTTTAAAACAACGGTTTGCATAGCCCCTCCTGTAGGCTCTCATATCCAGTGTGCTTGTATGATAGCGCCGCAGCGCGGCCGTGTATAGGGTTCAGGATTTTCTATGGGCGCAGGAACACTTTTTGCCCGGTGCAGTCAGTAGAACTGCCTATGCAAGGGGAGGGAACACAATGAGTTTAGACTGGCTCAATTTTTTAATGAATCCATGGTTTGTGCTGCCCTGGTACGGCTTTGGCATCTTTGCGGCGGCCTGGGTGCTCTACGATGTGCTGACCACGAATCGCCACGTGAATCAGCCGCTGAAGGCGGGCTGGCCGATCATCACGGTCTTCTTTTCGGTGCTGGGTCTGGGGCTGTATCTGCTGACCTGTCGCCCGCCCGAGATCGAGCGCTTCAGCGGCGAGCAGGCCAAAAAGCGCCACCATGCGTTTGTCGCGCCGCGCTGGAAGAAAGTGGTTGGCTCGGTGATTCACTGTGTCGGCGGCGATGGGCTGGGCATCATCACGGCCATGGTGATCGCGCGCCTGCTCGACCTCACGTTCTGGCCTGAGTTCTGGTTTGAGTACGCGGTTGGCTTCGCCTTCGGCTGGTTTATCTTTCAGCTGTGGGCGATGCGCCGGATGGGCCACAGCTGGGGCGTGGCGCTGCTGCGCGGCGGCCGCGCCGAGTTCTTCTCGATGCTCACCGTGATGCTGGGCATGGGCCTGGTGATGCGCTTTGTGACGCCGGCTGTCGTCGGCGCGCGCCCGGACCCGAGCACCGCCGCCTTCTGGGGCTTCGCGGCGCTGGGCCTGCTCGTCGGCGCAGTCATCACCTACCCGATGAACTGGTGGCTGGTCGCGATCAAGTGGAAGCACGGCATGAGCTAGCGCACTCCCCATGGCTGGCGGGCAACGCGCCGCTGCATAATTAAAAAAAGACTTCGCTGTGGTTGGTTGCTGCGGCTCAGACGGCAGTGCCTCGCCGTGCCATGCCGCTGCTCTCAGTGGCGGCGCTGAGCGTGAGCGGGCCGCCGCTGGCGC
>JABXJS010000275.1 GCA_013538855.1 Herpetosiphonaceae bacterium | reverse complement strand
GTTTACCCTGGCCCCAGGGAGTCCTGTGATCTACTGATACTGGAGTTGTATGTCAAACAAGAGAATTAGGAATGCATATCAGTTCTTTCGATCTGCTGATGATCGGCATGCTTGTCGAGGATATGGGCTATGAGTATGTGCTGGCCACCAACGGCCGTGAGGCCCTGCAGCAGATTGAGCAGTCCACGACCCTGCCCGATCTGGTGATCACCGATGTGATGATGCCCTATATGAATGGCGTCGATCTGCTGCGCCACCTGCGCCGCCACGATCATCTCGCCACACTGCCCGTCATTATGATGAGCGCCGCAGCCTCGCCTGAGCACCACGAGCTGGCCGACGCCTTCATCCATAAGCCGTTTGATCTGGATACGCTCGCTGATCTGATTGAAAACTATATCAACCGTGTAGCTTAATGGCGAGGGTTCTCAAGGAGTACGTACTATGACTGATCGCCCCCACGGCGAGGATCAAGCTCTGCCTCAGCACATCGACGCTGCTAAATCATCGCCGGCCGTCGATCGGTTGAGCGCTGGCTCGCAGGCCCTGGATGTCATCCTCGGCGGCGGTATCCCACGCAACTCTTTGTATATTTTGACTGGCCCGCCTGGCGCTGGCAAGACGATCATGGCCCAGCAGCTTTCGTTCGCCGCCGCCAAGGCCGGCCTCTATGTGATCTACTTTACCAATGTCTCCGAGCCGCACTCGAAGCTCGTTGAGCATATGCGCGCCTTTGACTTCTACGATCCCGATCTGCTCGGCCGCCGCATTAATATCTACAATATCACTAGCCAGATTCGCGATAAGGGCTTTCAGCAAACGCTCGACTTTATTGTCGATACGGTGCGCAGCGAGCGCGCTAGCCTCGTCATCATCGACAGCTTCCGCGGTCTCAAGCACGTGCTCGAGTCGTCGCCTAAAGATCGTGGCGCAATCTTTGACTTGGCGGCGCGCATGTCGATTATGGGCTGTACCAGCGTGCTCGTCGGCGAGTACACCCCGCTGGAGGCGCAGACCGACCCTGAGTTCGCGGTCGCCGATGGCATTATCTATCTCACCCACGCTACCGAGGGCATTCAGGATCGCCGCGCCCTGCGCGTGGTCAAGATGCGCGGCGTGCGCTATCTCGGCGGCGAGCACAGCTTTGTTATCAGTACTGCTGGCATTGTGGCCTACCCGCGCCAGGAGGCGCTGGCCCACGCCCCCGAGTACAAGGCCACCAACGAGCGCTCTGCGCTGGGCATCGCCGATCTCGATGAGCTGCTGTACGGCGGCCTCATCCGCTCCTCCAGCACGCTGATCGCCGGCTCCTCTGGCACTGGCAAGACGGTGCTCTCGCTGCACTTCCTCGCCGCTGGCGCACAGCATCAGGAGCACGGCCTGATGATCTCGTTCCAAGAGAACGCCGAGCAGCTGCGCCTGCGCGCTGGTCACTTCGGCCTCGCTGAGGCGATGGACAGCGGCTATGTGCATATTTTGCCCTTCTCACCAGTCGAGTTGAATCTCGACGCCGCCGCCGCCGCCATCCGCGACTATGTTGCGCGCCTCAATATCCGCCGCGTGGTCATCGATAGCGTCGCTGAGCTGGAGTCGGCCTCCAACTACATCGAGCGCTTCGACGATTTCTTGGCCTCGCTGATCGGCTTCCTGCGCCAGCACGAGGTCACCACCGTGATGACCCGCGAGATTCCGCAGATGTTTGGCACCAACTTGACCATCGCCAGCCGCGGCCTCTCCTACATCGTCGATAACATTATCTTGATCCGCTACTTCGAGCTGAGCGGCGCGATCGACCGCACGATCACGATTCTCAAGAGCCGCGGCAGCAATCACGCCAAGGGCCTGTATCACTTCGGCATTGAGGACGGACGCATCGTCATTGGCCCCACCCTTGAGCATCTGCAGGGCTTGATCACGGGCATTCCTACCGTCAACGGTGAGACACCAGCCGATCCGGCCAAGGAGGATTAGGTGGAGCGAGGTCTTTCTCTGTCCACTGCTTCCACGCCGACGGTGTTGATCGTTGATGATGAGGATTATGTCGCCGATTTGATTGCGACTGTGCTCCAGCTCGAGGGCCTGACGGTCTACACGGCCTACAATGGGCGCGAGGGCCTGCGCTACGCCCGCCAGCACCCGATCAGCCTGCTGATTATCGATATTATGATGCCCTACATCAGTGGCGTCGAGCTAGTTCAGCAGATCCGCCAGCTCTACCCCGATCAGCCCATCCCGGCCATTCTGATCAGCGCCGGCGCACGTCCAGATCACATGCTGCCGCAGATGCAGTTTATGCCCAAGCCCTTCGACCTGGATGAGCTGCTGGAGCTAATTGAGGCGTTTTTGTCCCCGTAATTCTTGCTGCAAAGGAGCTGTCTGTGCTGCGTCGCTGTGTGTTTGGTTTGTTGCTGCTGCTGTTGGCCGCCTGTGGCGCTGCTGGCGATTCGCCGACTGCGTCCGCACCTTCAGCCACGCCGGAGCTGGCGCGCGCCGCCACGGCCCAGCCTAGCCCGGCCCCGACCGCGCCGCCAACCGCCGCAGCGCCGCCAACCGCGACCGCGCCGCCTAGCCCGACGCCATCGCCTGCGCCGCTGATCGACCCGCAGTCGCTGGCGCTGCGCCCCGATGTTGCCGCCGCTCCGCCGCCCGATCTGCCGCAGTACGTCATGCGCCTCGTCGTCGATCCGGCCGCTGGCACCTTCACTGGCTCCCAGTTGATCTCCTACACTAACACGACCAGCGCGCTGCTGCCCGATCTCGTGCTGCGCTCGTATGTGAACTTTCCGCCTGATGTTATGGGCGATGGCGGCGACACGTTTATGCATGTCACCGCCGCCACCGTCGGCGGCCAGGCGATCACGCCGCAGCCCGAGGCGCAGGACACCGCCTTTCGCCTGGCGCTCCCGCAGCCGCTGCCGCCGGGCCAGGCGATCACGCTGACCACCGAGTTTGTCGGCACGCTCGCGCCATGGGACGATGGCTCATGGCCGTTTTTGTCGTCCTATCCCTTCCTCGGCGTCTGGGACTCCGCCGCCAACGCGTGGCGCACCGACGTCACCCGCTTCCCCGATCACGTCTATGCCGAGGCCGCCGAGTACGCTGTCGATGTGGTTCTGCCTGCCGACTACGAAGTCTTTGCCACTGGCTCCGCTGTGCTCAGCGCCAGCGATGGCGTCACCACGACGACGCACTTTGTCTCTGGCCCTGTGCGCGAGTGGGCCGCATCCTTCGGCAACTTCAACGCCGTTCAGCTGCGCAGCGATGGCATCACCGTCACCGCCTATGCCGAGCGCAGCGCTGATCTTGATCTCACGAGCGTCGCCCAGCAGGCCGATCAGGCGCTGCGTGTCTTCAATCAGCGCTTTGGCCCCTATCCCTACCGCGAGCTGGATCTGCACGTGATCGACTGGCACGGCGGCGATGCTGGCATCGAGTACCCTGGCCTCACGCTGATTCTGGTTGATGACGCCGTCAATCAGCGCACGCCGGTCGTCGTGGCCCATGAGGTCGCCCACCAGTGGTGGTATGGCCTCGTCGGCAACGACATCTACCGTGAGCCATGGCTCGACGAGAGCTTCGCCAGCTACAGCTCGATCATCGCCATTGAGGCCAGCGATCCAGCGCTGGCCGAGCGCATCTACGCGCGCGAGATCGAGCAGCCCTACCGCTCAGGGGTCCGCAACGGCGATCCGCCCGCTGGCCTCGCCATCACTGACTACACGTCGTTCAACGCCTACTACTGGGCCATCTATGGCAAGGGCGCGGTCTTCCTCAAGCAGCTGCGCGCCGCGATCGGCGACGACGCCTTCTGGGCGGGCCTCCAGCGCTACTATGCCGATCAGCGCTACCACGTCGCCCAGCGCGCCGATTTCCAGCGCGCCATGGAGCAGGCCGCCAATCGCTCGCTCGACGGCCTCTTCAATACCTGGCTCGGTCAGTAGCCTGTTTATAATGAACAGCCTACGCCGTGCTTTGCCCACGCTCGCCGCAGCGGAGGTCTGGCGGTGCTGTGGTGGCGGCAGTGTGTGGCGGCTCAGCCCGCGCCCGCTGATGGCCAGCGCTGCCGTTTGCTGCGAGCCAACGTATTTTATTTGACATAATTTTATAAAGATAAACGTGCTGCTCATTGTCTGCTCGCCGTAGCGGAGGTCTGGCGGTGCTGTGGTGGCGGCAGTGTGTGGCGGCTCAGCCCGCGCCCGCTGATGGCCAGCGCAGCCGTTTGCTTTTCGCGCAGGGTGTAGCCATCGCACGGCGGCGGGTGGCGGAGCCGGGGTGCTGCGGGGCCAATGCGCGGTCGCTTGACCACCAGCGCAGGCGGGGTGCAGCAGCAGCGGCGAGCGGCACGGCGGTTCATTCTTTCATCCACATGTGGCGTGGCCAGTCGCAGGCTTTTTAATGAACAGTCTACGCTGTGGTTTGCGCCGGCTCGCCGCAGCGGAGGTCTGGCGGTGCTGTGGTGGCGGCGGTGTGTGGCGGCTCAGCCCGCGCCCGCTGATGACCAGCGCAGCCGTTTGCTTTTCGCGCACGGTGTAGCCATCGCACGGCGGCGGCTGGCGGAGCCGGGGCGCTGCGGGGCCAATGCGCGGTCGCTTGACCACCAGCGCAGGCGGGGTGCAGCAGCAGCGGCGAGCGGCACGGCGGTTCATT
>JABXJS010000037.1 GCA_013538855.1 Herpetosiphonaceae bacterium | reverse complement strand
CTAAAGAAAGCAATGAATAATATTACTAAAATTATACAAAAAGTGTTGAATGATAAGGAGGAAATTATATTTTCTGAGGGCGATAACATTCTTTTTAAAAGTGCTTATAGATCTGAGTTACTAAACAAAATTCAAGATGATTTTTTATCGATTACTGGCTTATCAAGTAGCATTGGCTATGGCAAGAATCTTCGCGAAGCATCCATAGCATTAAAACTGGCGAAGTCTAAACCTGGTAATAGTATAGTAGGTGTATCCTTATCTGATATTTAGCGATTCTATGATTATGTGCACCGCGCCCCGCCAATGGTTGGCGGGGCGCGACGCATCGTTTAGGCGCTGAGGACGCTGGGGATGTTGGTGGTGATGGCGGCGTAGAGCAGCTGGTGGATGTGGGCGGTGCTGGTGGGCTGGAGGCGGTAGTGCTGACCGGCCTCGTCCTCGTTGGTGGCGAGCCAGGCCTTGCCTGCGGCGTGAATGAGCGTGAGCGCACGGCCGACGGCGGTTTTCGGGCCTTCGGTTTGCAGGGCGTGAATGATGGTGGCGCAGTGCGGGCTAGCCAGCAGCTCGGTTAGCTGCGCGGCGCTGGCTGGCGGGCTATGGTGAGCCAGCAGGAGCGCGTGGACGGCATCGGCGTTGGCCTGCTCGCCAAGGGTGCGCATCTGCACGAGCACGCTATGCTCGAGATGGAGCTCGGGCGCGGAGGCTGTCTCAAGCGCATCGCACAGACAGAAGCGCAGCAGCGCGCCGATGAGGGTGTGCACATCATCGACAGGGTGAAACAGGTGCACAGCAGGCTGGGGCTGAATGTGCAGCACAGTCTGCTCATCGCGCTGATGGCCAAACGCCTGCATCAGCTGGCCCTGCTGGTTCCAGTGATGCACGACGAGTGAGCGCTCGGGGTAGGCGCACACACCGATGGTGCGGAAGACGTCCTCGGCGATGAGCAAATTGCCGCTGGCGTCGAGGCAGGCGAGGCCTCGGGCGCGCAGCGAGTGCTCGGCGTGGAGCAGCTCCAGCTCGCGGTTCTGCGGTGAGCGCTGCTCGGCGCTTGGCTCCTCTAGGCCCAGCATGCTCTCGGCCTTCCACAGCCTGGTGATCAGCAGCGTCTCCTCGCGGGAGAGCATCACGCTAAGCGGGGCTTTGGCGGCGGTTGGGTTTGGTTGGGTCGTCATTGCTGTGTACTCCTCTCAATATTCTCAAAGTGTTCGTGCGCGGTCAAAGTCATGATTGGCTACGTGTGGTATGCCATTTCCCTGCGCGCAGGTGCAGAATGTAACCTGCCTGGGAGCGTGGGACTGCGCCCACACCGCTTTTGGCTGCTTGGTATCTACTGTGAGTTGGTAGCATTCAAGTATGTGACTTTGGCACAGATGAACGCTGCGCCAATGGGCTAGCTAACGCGCGTGTAGGTGAGCGGCGGGTGTGATTCGTAGATGTGATCAAAGATATTGCGTGGCTCGACATCATAGTTAATGATGATGTGATGGATGCTGGTCCAGCTGTACGCCTCGGGCTGGTCGATCCAGATCAGGAACTGGCGGTCGTGGATGGGCACGCTGCGAGCGCTGGGCGTACTGCGGTCGGCGGCGGGGTCACGCTGTATGACAATGTTGTGCAGGTTGGCGGTGATGCTCTCGTCGACCCAGCCCAGGATGAACGCCTTGCCAGCGTAGGCGAACTGAAACGTCATAATCGGTGTATTGGGGATGTTGTACTCAAGATAGCCGAGCGGCTGCGCCGCGCTGACAGCGCTTAACGTATCGACGAGGTAGGCAATGCGCTGGGTCTGACCGCTGGGATCATCGACCTCCATGATCATGAGCTTATCGTAGGGCAGGCGCTGGTCGAAGATGCGAGTAAGGTCGTAGGAGCCGTTGATGCGCGTGGCTCCATTTTCGTCAGTGGGCGTGCCGCCCTTGGCTGGCTGGCGCGGGCTACCGCTGCCGCCGGGGCTGCCCGGCTGGCGCGTGTGCGTTGGCGCGGCTGCTGGCGGGCGTGAGCTGCGGTTGCTGCCACTCATGGCGGGCGAGGGCGTGAGCATCAGCTCGTTGGCCTTGACGAACGGGTCCATGGCGCTGCAGCCGCTAAGCAGCAGCACGGCGAGCACCAGCACGATATAGAAGCGGTCGTGTAAGCTTTTCATGCTGCCTCTCCTCTGTATCTCTCAGTAGCCTGTGTGGCGTGCGGGCGTAGCGCACTAGCTGTAAGCTGGGCATGGGCGCTGCAAGCCACATTGATGGGTTAACCGGCGAACGATTTGGCGGATTAGTTGCAGAACTCTGGCTTAACCCACGCCTGCATCTCTGCAAAGTGCTCGGCGGTGTAATCGACGACCTCGGGGTTGGTCATGTATGACGAGTGTCCGGTGCTGTGGGTTGTTTCATAGTCGATATTGGGGTCAACATCGATATACTCTTCAGCGAAGCCAGGGATCAGCGGATAGGGCCTGGGGATGAAAGGATTAGGGCTAACCGACGATAAACGGTTTCTATGCAGCCATGGCTGGCCTAGAGCGTCTTTCCTATCGACAATATGCAAGGCATGGCCGAACGGTGTCACGCGAGTATCATCAACTGCTGGTGAACCCAGCGTGACGGTGCCAGCGACATCGATGCCATCTTTTTCCAACAGTGGGACAAGGTTGCTGGCCACGGCCCCGCCGCCGCTGTGGGCCACAATGATGACTTTTTGACCAGGCAGCAGCGGGTCGTGCACAATGTTGGCTTGAATTTCGGCATACATCTGTTTGGTATACATGGCGCCGCCGGAGGATTGTTCTTGGAGCACTTGATTGACTCCGACGGCTGTAGTGACTGGACTGCTGATCAGCGGTGAAAAAACGTGGGCGACATAGCCGACGGGATAGCCGAATAGCCCGAGATCTTTTTGCCAGCCTTGGAGGCCAGTTGCAAATGGATTGTTCAGAATCTGCGCGCTATCTTGGTTATAGATGGCATTCAGCGGGACAAGATTGTGCTCGGGGATGAACGTGTTGGTTGCAAACATATGCTTGAGATCGATCATTTCAGGCTCGGGTGCGCCATGCTCGGTGGCGTTGATGCCGTTGATAAAGTAGACCCGCGGCGACGGCAGCGTGGGCAGGCCACAGCCGGGC
Source organism: Herpetosiphonaceae bacterium (assembly GCA_013538855.1). Lineage (GTDB taxonomy): Bacteria > Chloroflexota > Chloroflexia > Chloroflexales > Herpetosiphonaceae > OHK22. Next base: position 65,407 of record JABXJS010000037.1, on the reverse strand, counting down.
GTGAGTTGATCGGCGGCGCATATACGCTCGAGCAAGGCCGTGAGGCGGCGGATGAACGCATCGAGGGCCTGGTTGACCCCGACGCAGCGCGGATTAAACAGGATCACGGCCTCGCCGATCAGCGCCTGAATATTGCCGGCGTACATATCTTCGACGAGGGCCTGCATGTGCTGAAAGACGCCAATGTTGTGGTGGTTGAACGACTCCTGAAAGGCGGCGAGCGCACTGATCGTCGCTGCGAGCTGCTCGGTGTCGATTTGAATACGCGCTGTGCTCATCGGGTCTCCTTCTGTCACGTGTCTCTGGTGGTTGGGGGCCACAGGTGCTCTGCTATATCTAGATGCAAGTGGCGGCAAAAAATACAACGCGCGCAGCGCTGCGCGCAGATTGAGGCTATAGCGGCGTTGATGCAGCGTGGTTCAATCTGCTGCAGCCATGCATCGTTATAGAACATATGGGCGATATGTTGAGGCGCTCGCGGTGCTTGATAGGGAGCAGAGGCGGGGGATTTGATCAGCGGAAGTACGACACCGAGGCCAAGCAATGCAGTGGTAGAGCGTGGCTGCGGACTGTTGCAGTACAGGTGCGGAGGTGCACACGGTGGCTTTTTAATTTAATGAGCAGGCAATGGAGCGGCAATGCGCGTTAAGCAGAGCAGCCGGATGGTGGGGTCGCACCATCCGGCTGGAGGAGGAATGAATGAACAGCTATTGATTGGTATAGAGGGCGTTGATCAGCTCGCCGTTGCTGGTGTCGCCGCTCAGCTCCCAGAACATCGCGCCGCCGAGGCCCTTGGATTTGATGTAGCTCATCTTGGCGGCCATGATCGGCGGATCGTCGTAGGTCCAGAAGACGCTGCCATTGTAGAGCCAGGCGGCCTGGGCTGCTGACGAGTAGTAGCGCGAGTAGCCCTTGTTCTTGAGCACCTTATAGTCCTCGATGCCAGCCTCGTAGGTGCCAGGCGCGGCACCGGTGGCGGACTGCCAGAGGCCATTGTTGGAGGAGGGAACGCCGGTCCAGCCGCGGCCATAGAAGGGCACGCCAACGACGATCTTGCTGGCGGGAGCGCCGCCCTGAAGCCATTGGTTGACAGCATCGTTGACGCTGACGCGGGCGTTGCCGGTGGCCGGATCGCCGGCGGGCGTATAGAGATTAGAATTGAAGTTGGTGGTATTTTCCCATGCGCCGTGGAAGTCGTAGGTCATCAAGTTGATAAAGTCAAGGTACTGACTAATCTGACTAATCTGGATCTTGCTGATCTTATCGGGGCCGGCGGGGGCGGCGATGGTAAGCAAGAGGCCGGGGCGCACCTGGTTGAGCTGCGAGCGGAACTCGGCGAGCAGCGCGGTGAAATTTTGGGTGTCTTCGGGCCGATAGTTGCAGGTGTTGCCGCATGCGCCGGGGTACTCCCAGTCGATGTCGATGCCATCGAAGACGCCGGCCCAGCGTGGGTCTTTAATGAACAGATCGACGCAGGACTTGACGAAGGCCGAGCGATTGGCGGGCAGGGCGGCGTCGGAGAAGCCGCTCGACCATGTCCAGCCGCCGAGCGAGATAAGCACTTTAATGTTGGGATACATCTGCTTCAGCTTGCGCAGCTGGTTGAAGTTACCGCGCAGCGCGCCGTTATCCCAGGTGTCGGCCTGGCCATCGACGCTATCGGCGGCGCTGTAGAACTTATCGTAGTCGGCGTAGGTATCGCCGAGCTGGCAGCGGCTATTGACCACATTGCCGAAGGCATAGTTGATATGGGTGAGCTTGCTTGCCGAGCCGCTGGTGACAATATTTTTGACTTGATAATTGCGGCCATAGATGCCCCACTCGGTGAAGTAGCCGACGATGCGCTTGCCGCCGGGTGGAGGCGTAACAACAGGGGTGCTGGTGGGCTGCGGCGTGCTCGTAGGAATAGGCGTAGGTGTGCCTGGCGGTGTGGTTGCAGTTGGGCGCGGTGTGCTGGTTGGTGGTGGTGGCGTGGTTGCGGTTGGGACAGGCGTGTTGGTGGGCTGGGTGCCGTTGGACAGCAGCCAGAGGGCTGGGACGACCGGCGGCGTCCAGCCGGGCTGTGACGTATGGCTCTGGCGGCAGACGTACTCGACGCCTTGATAGCTTACGACATCGCCAACGACATAGGCGTGAAAGTTCCCATCCCAGGCTGGGGCTACGGCGGCAGCGTTGTTGGTAAACAGACCCCAGGGTGCAACCAAGGCTAACACGATTAAGGACAGAATAAAGTGAGACCGTCGCATAATAAACGCTCCATTGCTACTAGCTTCAGGTTCAGTCTGTGAACATATCGTGCGGGTTTCCTGTAAGGTTGCGTGTGGGGGAGCAGCTCCTTTCTGTTGTGGGGGTGAATAATGTACATTGAGTTTACAAAGTTGCTACGGCGTGCAGTATAAAGAAATATTTTACTTTTGTCAAGCAGTGAGCGGACATAATCATCGTTTGATTGCTGAATTAATGGATACACACGCTCCTAGAGGGAAGACAGACGTATAGATTCGTGGCGGACCTTTGCAAAGGTGAGGCTGATCGTGATCCGATATAGAGCGCAGATTGCTGCGCTAGCAGAAAGGACTTGACATGATTTGGAAAATCGCTATACTACTTTGTAAGTTCAATGAACTGAACGGGCAACAAAGTTCAGTTGAGGGCCACCGCCGATGAGTGCAGCAGAAAAAGCCACCCGCGAACACACCAAAGTGCATAACAAGCGACTGATCTTCAAGACGATCTACGATCAAGGGGAGGTTAGTCGGGTGGACATTGCGCGGCAGACGAGTCTTACGCGGACGACGGTATCGAGCAATGTCAGCGAGCTTATCGACGAGGGACTGGTCCAAGAGGTTGGGTTCGGCACATCGGTTGGCGGCAAGCCGCCGACACTGCTGAGTCTGGTGGATGATGCACGCCATGTGATTGGTCTAGATCTATCGAGCAGCCAGCTGCGCGGCGCGCTGGTTAATCTACGCGGCGTTGTGCGGCATCAAGTCAGCGTTCCGCTGGCTGGGCGGCAGGGCAGCGCAGCGCTGGAGCTGGTTGATCAACTGATCGAAAGCCTGGTGGCCAAGACGAACCAGCCGCTGCTGGGGATTGGGATTGGCGCACCGGGGATCATCGACGCAGCACAGGGCACGGTGCGGCAGGCCGTCAACCTGGACTGGTACGACGTGCCGCTGCGCGAGCGGCTTGCCAAGCGCTATCGCCTGCCGGTATACGTTGCCAACGACAGCCATGTGGCGGCCATCGCCGAGTACACCTTTGGCCAGCACAAGCAAGCTCCAAACTTGGCGGTGGTTAAAGTTGGGCGCGGCATCGGCATGGGCATCGTGCTGAACGGGCAGCTGTTCTATGGCGATGGCGGCGGCGCAGGCGAGATCGGGCATATTGTGGTTGTTGACAACGGGACGCTGTGCCGCTGCGGCAACTTTGGATGTCTCGAGACCATCGCCAGCAGCCGTGCGATTGTTGACCAAGCGCGCATGAGCGCACGCTACGAGGCGCGCTCATCGCTCAATCAAACAGAGGTGAGCCTCGATGATCTGGAGCTAGAGCATGTGATCGCGGCGTGGCGCGCTGGCGATCCGACAATTGCACCAATCGTCAGCAATGCAGGCCGCTCACTGGGCATCGCCCTGGCCTACATTGTAGGTGCGCTGAACATCCGCCACATCATTATTACCGGAACGGTCGCTGCGTTCGACCAAGCCCTGCTTGAACCGCTTAGAGCACAGCTAGACCGGCGCGCCCTGCGCACGCTGGTGGAACAAACCCAGATCGAACGTTCAACGTTGGGCCAGGATATTGTCATCCTGGGGGCGGCAGCGCTGCTGCTCGCCCATGAGCTGGGCCTGAACTAAAGGAGCAACCACGCATGCGGGACAGCCAGCCTTCTTTTATTCTCGGCGTTGATATTGGTGGGACGAAAGTCGCCACGCTAGTGGTGGACGGCGCGGGCGCGCCTGTAGCCAGCCTGCTGGTACCAACCGATCGCACATCCCCAGAGGCCACGCTAAGCGGGGTGCTCACGGCGATCGAGCAAACGCTGGCGCAAGCGAATCTGCGACCCGACCAGCTTCACGCCGTCGGTATGGGTGTTCCTGGGCGTGTGAACAGCGTGAGCGGCGAGGTTGATCTGGCGGTCAATTTGAACTGGCACGGGATAGCGCTAGGCGCAACAGTGAGCGAGCGTCTGGGCGTCCCGTGCTTCTTGGAGAACGATGTGCGCGCGGCAGCGCTGGGCGTATATCGCTTTTGTCTGGAGCGGCCGGTCGCCTCCTTCGCCTACATCAGCGTGGGCACAGGCATCTCGGCCGGCATTATTTTCGAGGGCCACCTGCACCGCGGCGCACGTGGCATGGCTGGAGAGATCGGGCACATCAGCCTTGAGCGCAGCGGCCCGCGCTGTCCGTGTGGGCTGCGCGGCTGTCTTGAGACGCTGGCAGCTGGCCCGGCCATCGCCAGCCAAGCGCAGATCGCGCTTGCCGCAGGGCGGCCCTCGCTGCTGCAGCAGCTCGATCACCAGCAGCTGACCGCCGCAGATGTGTACGCTGCCGCCGCCGCCAACGATGCGCTTGCCTGCGAGATCACCACCCAAGCCGGACGCTACATCGCCCAGGCGATCCACCAGATCGCCCTCACCTGTGACATCGAGCATATCGTGCTGGGCGGCGGCGTAGCGCAGGCGCGGGATGAGTTTCTGCGGCCAATCAGGCGCGAGCTAGCGCAGATGGCGGCCGAGTCGCCGCTGGTGGAATCGCTGATTGATCCAAGTGCTGTGCGGCTGGTGCCTGCGGGCTACGCTGCTGGATGCTGGGGTGCGGTTGCTGTGGCTGAGGCTGGTGTGGCTGCAACGCTGACCCTGGAGACTGTGCCTCAGCAGGAGGAGGTGCGGTAGCCCTGCTCGCGCGCGGCGCGGCAGTAGCGCATACCCTACGGCACAGTTGCCGCTGGGTGCAAGGAGGACGCCAACTAGCTGTGTTATAGGAACTGTCGGTGATGATCGATTGATGCTGCATGGTTCAGCCTGCAAGGCTTCAGCGCCCCAGGTCGGGCTGATTGAATGACTTGAAAATGAACCCACGACTGGTTCAGCGAGGTTACTAATGAAAAGCTTCTTTTGGCGTAGTACAATGATGTTGGTCATTCTGTCGATCTTGGCCGCGTGTGGCGGCGCAGAGGCGACAAGCACTCCGGCTGACACAGGGAGCGGCGCAGCTAGCTCCAACACCGCTGCAAACACCACGGATACCGCAGCCAAACCAACCGCAACCACGGCTCCGCAGCCAACAGATACCACCGCGGCACAGCCAACAGAGGAGCCAGCCACCGAGGCTCCCGCCGCCGAGGGGCCATATGCCGAGCTGGCACAGGCCGAGGCTGGCGCATACAAGGGCAAAGAAGTAAGCATCTTCGGCGTCTGGGTTGATGAGGACGAGACGCGCTTCAAAGAGGCGCTGGCCCCATTTGAAGAGCGCACCGGCATCAAAATCAACTACGAAGGCTCCAAGGAGTTCGAGACGCTGATCACCGTGCGCGTCGAGGGCGGCAACGCGCCCGACATCGCCAACTTCCCGCAGCCGGGCCTGATGGCCAGCTTCGCCCGCGGCGGCCAACTGGTCAAGCTGGCCGACTTCATGAACATTGACCAGCTCAAGCAAGACTACATTCAATCCTGGGTTGACCTTGGCTCGGTCGATGGCGATCTGTATGGCGTGTTCTACCGCGCCAGCACCAAGAGCCTGGTCTGGTACCCCGTGCCCGCCTTTGAAGAGGCTGGCTACAAAGTGCCCGAGACCTGGGATGAGCTGATCGCGCTGAGCGACCAGATGGTGCAGGATGGCAACACGCCCTGGTGCATCAGCATCGAGCACGCTGGCGCGACCGGCTGGGTGGCCACCGACTGGATGGAAGACATCATGCTGCGCACGGTCGAGCCAGAAGTGTACGACCAGTGGGTCAACCACGAGATTCCCTTCAACGACCCGCGCGTGAAGAACGCCGCCGAGATCATGGGCAAGATCTGGTTCAACGAGGACTATGTCTACGGCGGCCGCACCGGCATTCTGACCATCCCCGTGGCCGACACGCAGAATCCGATGTTTGAGGATACGCCAGGCTGCTGGATGCACCGCCAGGCTGGCTGGATCCCTGCTTTCTTCCCCGAAGGCAAAGAGGCTGGCAAAGACAGCAACTTCTTCTATCTGCCGCCGATTGATCCGGCGCTGGGCAAGCCCGTGCTGGGCGGCGGCGATGTGTTCGCGATGTTCAATGATCGCCCAGAGGTGCGCGCAGTGCTGGAGTACCTCGCGACGCCAGATGCGGCCAAGGTGTGGATCGAGAAGGGCGGCTTTATCTCGCCGAACAAGAACGTGGAGCTTGACTGGTACGCCAACGATGTGGATCGCCGCCAGGCTGAGATCATCAAGAACGCCACGACCTTCCGCTTCGACGCCTCGGACCTGATGCCGGCTGAGGTTGGCACGGGCACCTTCTGGAAGGGCATGGTCGACTACGTCAACGGTGACGACCTTGATAAGGTGCTCGACACGATCGAGGCCAGCTGGCCTGCAACCAAGAACTAGCGCACGTGGGCAGCGTCGCACTGCAAGACGCGGCGCTGCCCACCTGATCTGCTGCGCCTATCCTGACCTCATGGTGTGGGGAGCCTGTCGGTTGGGGGTAGGGCAAACGAAGAAGAGAGCGGAGCCGGCTACGGCCCCCATCAGGAGCCTTAGGGCTGGGGAGCCTCTGGTTTCTGGTGGGGGTTAACTGTATCACGTTTTGGCCTTAGGGCATAGGGCGATGGGGGCCAACTTATGGGCAAATCAAAGCCAGAAGTAGGTGGCGTTGGCGCAGTGCAGCGCCGCTGGCGCACAGGCAGCTACGTGGGCCAGCTGTGGGACTCGCGGCAGCTACGGCTGATCTTCGCCTTCGCGGCGGTGACGGCCACGCTGCTGATCTTCCGCTGGAGCCTGAGCTTTCTGCGCGACACCGACACACCCACAGCAGTGATGATGCCAGTGGCGATCGGCCTTGGCGTAGTCGGCGTGTGGGTCTTGTACTGGGGCACTGACACACTGCTCGCGCTGCTGCCGCTTGGGCGGCTGAGCGACCGGCTGCGCCCAATCGTCTTTGTTGGCCCGGCGCTCGCGCTCCTAGGCGTGTTTCTGATCTACCCAACGATTGTGACGATCTGGATGAGCCTGCGCGATGCGCGCTCCGAGAACTTTGTCGGGCTAGAGAACTACCGCTTTGCCTTTACCAACGATGAGCTACAGACCGCCTTCTTGAACAACCTGGTCTGGCTGGTGGTGGTGACAGGGGTGAGCGTGGCGCTGGGGCTGCTGATCGCGGTGCTGGTCGACCGTGTGCGCTACGAGGCGGCGGCCAAGTCGCTGATCTTCCTGCCGATGGCGATCTCGTTTGTGGGCGCAAGCGTGATCTGGAAGTTTATGTATGCCTTTCAGCCAGCCGGACGCCCGCAGATCGGGCTGCTCAACGCGCTGGTGGTTGCTGGCGGCGGCGAGCCGGTTGGCTGGCTGATCGAGCGGCAGTTCAATACGTTTGCGCTGATCGCGATTATGATCTGGCTGCAAACGGGATTCTGTCTGGTGATCCTGTCGGCGGCGCTCAAGGCGATTCCCAAAGAAATTCTGGATGCAGCGCGCATCGATGGTGCGAGCGAAACGCAAGTGTTCTTGCAGATTATCATTCCAGCGCTGCGCGGCACGCTGATCACGGTGGGCACGGCGGTGCTGATCGCGGTGCTCAAGGTCTTCGACATCGTGTATGTGATGACCAACGGCCAGTACGACACCGAGGTGGTGGCCAACCGCATGTATGCCGAGATGTTCAAGTACAAACACTACGGTCGCGGTAGCGCGCTGGCGGTGATTCTGCTGCTGGCTGTGGTGCCGGTGATGATCGCCAATGTGCGCAGCTTGCGCCAGCGAAGGAGCTAGCTATGTCCAACTTTGTTATGAAGCGCTGGCTAAACCGGTCGTTTGTTCACTCAGCGGTGATCATCATCTGCTTTCTGTGGACACTGCCGACGATCGGCGTGCTGATCAGTTCGTTCCGCGCGCCCAACGATATGCGCTCGTCGGGCTGGTGGACGACGCTGGCGCATCCGTTCAACTTTACCCAGTGGACGACGCGCAACTACGCCGATGTGATCACCTCCAACGGCATCGGCTCGGCGTTTGTGAACACGCTGGTGGTGACGATCCCGGCGACGGTGATTCCGATCACGGTGGCGGCGTTTGCGGCCTACGCCTTCGCCTGGATGCGCTTTCCGCTGCGCGACACGGCCTTTGCGCTGGTGGTGGGCCTGATGGTGGTGCCGCTGCAGATGGCGCTGATCCCGGTGCTGCGGCTGTACACGCGTCTGGGGCTGAACGGCTCGTTTCTGGGCATCTGGCTGGCGCACACCGGCTTTGGCCTGCCGATGGCGACCTATCTGCTCTATAGCTATATCTCGCAGCTGCCGCGCGATCTGCTTGAGTCGGCATTTATCGACGGCGCGTCGCACTTTACGGCCTTCACGCGGCTGGTGGTGCCGCTGTCGCTGCCAGCGATCGCCTCGTTTGCTATCTTTCAGTTTCTGTGGGTCTGGAACGACCTGCTGATCTCGCTGGTCTTTCTGGGCACGAGCAAGGATGTGGCGGTGCTGACCTCGGCGCTCTCCAAGCTGGTTGGCTCCAAGGGGCAGGCCTGGCACTTGCTCACGGCGGGCGCGTTTGTGTCGATGCTGGTGCCGCTGGTGGTGTTCTTCTCGCTCCAGCGCTACTTTGTGCGCGGCCTGCTGGCCGGCTCGGTGAAAGGATAGCGCTATGCGTGAGTCGCTGGTGCTGCTGCCACCGCCGCAGGTGCTCGTCGCCACAGAGCAGCAGCTGACGCTTGCGCCCGGCTGGATTGAGCTGGAGTGCGATCAGCCTAGCCTGCTGCTGCCGGTGATCGAGCGCCTCCAGGCTACGCTGCACGCCGCCGCTGGCGTCGACTGGGCGCTGGTCGCCGGCGGGCTAGAGCCACAGCCGCACGGCCTGCGCATCACGGTGCGGCCGGGCACGCTGGCCAATCAGCAGGGCTACCGCCTGGAGATCGACGCCGCCGCGATTCGCCTGCTGGCCGCCACGCCAGCCGGGGCCTTCTATGGCTGCCAGACTCTGATGCAGCTCATCGAGCAGTGCGGCGCAACGCTGCCGGGCCTGGAGATCGAGGACTGGCCGGCCTTCCCCGACCGCGGCGTGATGCTCGATGTGAGCCGCGATAAGGTGCCCACGCTGGCAACGCTGGAGCTGATTATCGACGAGCTGGCGCGCTGGAAGTTCAATCAGGTGCAGCTCTACACCGAGCACACCTTCGCCTATCGCCAGCACCCAGAGGTGTGGGCCGACGCCTCACCGCTGACCGGAGCCGATGTGCTGGCGCTCGACGCCTTCTGCCGCGCGCGCTTTATCGAGCTGGTGCCCAACCAGAATACCTTCGGTCACCTGCGGCGCTGGCTCATCCACCCGCGCTACCGCCAGCTGGCCGAGTGTCCGGACGGCTGCGACACCGGCGATCCGGTCTGGGGCGTGTTCGAGGAGCCGTTCTCGCTTGCGCCGACCAACCCGGCCAGCCTCCAGCTCGTGCAGAGCATGTTCGATGAGCTGCTGCCGCACTTCACCGCGCGGCGCGTCAACGTTGGCTGCGATGAGACCATCGAGCTGGGCCTGGGCTACAGCCGCGCCGCAGTGGCCGAGCGCGGACGCGGGCGCGTGTACCTCGACTTTCTGCTGGCGATCTACCGCGATCTGAAGCGCCGCGGACGCTCGATGCAGTTCTGGGGCGACATCATTATGGAGCATCCCGAGCTGGTCGGCGATCTGCCGCGCGATGTGCTCGCGCTGGAGTGGGGCTATGAGGCCGAGCATCCGTTTGCGCAGCACGGTGCGGCCTTCGCCGCCGCTGGCGTGCCGTTCTATGTCTGTCCCGGCACGTCGAGCTGGAACAGCGTGGCCGGACGCACCCACAATGCGCTGGCTAACCTGGCCAACGCGGCAGCAAACGGCCTGCGCCACGGCGCACGCGGTGTGCTGATCACCGACTGGGGCGACAACGGCCACTGGCAGCCCTGGCCCGTCAGCTACCTGGGCCTGGCCTGGGGCGCAGTGTGGGCCTGGCGCGGCGCGGCGGATGGCCTCGACGTGCGCGATCTGCTCAACACGGTTGTCCTGCGGGACAGCACCAGCGTGCTCGGCGCGGCGCTGTACGATCTTGGTGCAGTCGATCAGATCTTCGGCGCGCCACAGCACAACGCCACCTGGCTCTTTCGCACGCTGCAAAGCGCGCCAGCGCTCGTGCGTAGCTTTCCCGCGCTGTCGCTGGAGCGGCTGCGCGCTGCCGACGACTATCTGCAAGCTGTGCTGGAGCGCCTGCCGCATGCCCGCCCACAGCGCGCCGATGCCGCCCTGATCTCTGCCGAGCTGACCTGGGCCGGGCGGATGCTGCAGCATGCCTGCCGCCGCGGCACGTGGATTCTGTCCGATGATGCGGCGCTGCTGCCCGCTCTGCGCTCTGAGATCACTGAGCTGATCGCGGAGCACGAGCGCATCTGGCTGGCGCGCAATCGGCCGGGCGGGCTACGCGACAGCGCCGCGCGCCTGCACACGCTCCTGCACGACTACGAGGTGTAGACCATGCCCGATCTGCTGGTTAATTTGCAAACACTGCCAGCCCTGGAGCCAGCGCTCGCCGAGCAGCGTGCGCACGGCACGACGATTCGCCGCGCCCACGCCTATGAGTATCACCGCGTTCTCGACTGGGTGCAGGCAACCTTTGAGCCGGGCTGGGCCAGCGAGTGCGCCGTCGCCTTTGCGCGCCAGCCAATCGCCTGCTGGATCGCCGAGCGCGACGCCGAGCTGGTCGGCTTCGCCTGCTATGAGGCGACGCACCCAAACTTTTTCGGCCCCACCGGCGTGGATGCGCGCATGCGCGGCCAGGGCGTCGGCACGGCGCTGCTGCTGGCCACGCTGCACGCCATGCATAGCCTGGGCTACGTCTACGCGGTCATCGGCGACGCCGGGCCGGTCGATTTCTACGCCCGCACAGTCGGCGCGTGGGCGATCCCTGCGCCGCAGGCAGGAGCGCGCTGATGCTGCTGATTATTCGTGCGACGGTGCTTACGCCCGACCAGCAGCAGAGCGACGCGGCGGTGCTCATCGACGGCGAGCGCATCGTTGCCGTTGGGCGCACCAGCGAGCTGCTGGACCAGGCCGATGCGGTGCTTGATGTCAATGGCCTGGTGCTTGCGCCAGGCTGGATCGATCTTCAGCTCAACGGCGCGTTCGGCCACGACTTCACCGCCGACCCGGCCTCAATCTGGTCGGTGGCGGAGCAGCTGCCGCGCTACGGCGTGACCGCCTTCCTGCCCACCATCATCACGTCGCCGCTGGAGACTGTCGCCGCTGCACAGGCGGTGCTGGCCGCCGGGCCGCCGCCGGGCTTTGTTGGTGCGCAGCCGCTGGGCCTGCATCTGGAGGGGCCGTTCCTTAGCCCGCACAAGCCCGGCGCGCATCCGCCGCAGCACCTGCGTGCGCCGACGCTGGCGGCGGTCGCCGATTGGTCGCCAGATTCCGGCGTGCGCCTCGTCACCCTGGCCCCCGAGCTGGCGGGCGCAGACGCGGTTATCGCGGCGCTGGTCGAGCGTGGCGTGGTGGTGAGCGCCGGGCACTCGCTGGCGACGGCGGAGCAGGCGCAGGCGGGCTTTGGCACTGGCATTCGCGCGGCCACGCATCTGTTCAACGCGATGCCCGCGCTGCTGCATCGCGATCCAGGGCTGGCAGGCGCGGCGCTGGCCGATGAGCGCATCTGCGTCGGCCTGATCCCCGACGGCCTGCACGTTGATCGGCTGCTGGTGCGGCTGGTCTGGCGGCTGCTCGGGGCCGAGCGGCTGGCGCTGGTCACGGATGCGATGGCCGCGCTGGGCATGCCGCCGGGCACGTATCAGCTCGGCGACTCAACGGTGACGGTCGATGCGTCATCGGCGCGGCTGGCCGATGGGCGGCTGGCCGGCAGCGTGCTGTCGCTCGATGCGGCGCTGCGCAACCTCTGCCGCTTTGCTGGCTGCTCGCTGGCTCAGGCGATGCCCACGGTCAGCGCCACGCCCGCCCGCCTGCTCGGCCTGTCCGACTATGGCCGCCTGCGGCCAGGTGCGCGCGCCGACCTCGTGCTGCTCACCGAGATGGGCCAGGTTGTCGCTACCTGGGTTGGTGGCCGCATCGTCCACGGCGAGCTGGCGGCGGACTAAATGAATAACCGGCGCTGGTGATCAGGGCGCGGGCGCGGCACGGGCGCAGGCGGCCCGACGCACCGCACGAGCAGGCACAGCCGCAGCCAGGCCGTGGATTGCGCAGCGCGCACGCTTCAGCATACGCAGCACCGGCGGCTGACGAACTGCACACGCGGCGCTGGTGATCAGGGCGCGGGCGCGGCACGGGCGCAGGCGGCCCGACGCACCGCACGAGCAGGCACAGCCGCAGCCGGGCCGTGGATTGAGCAGCGCGCACGCTTCAGCAATCACATCGAGCAGCTCGGTGCTGAGCTGGCGAACTTGACAGAATGGAGACAGCGATGATCACACAGACACAGCTCTACACCGAGATTCACCAGCAGCCAGAGGTGCTGCAGCGGCTGCTGAGCCAGGAGCGCCCGGCGCTGGAGCAGCTGGCCGCAGCGCTGCGCGAGCGCCAGATCAGCCACATCGTGATCGCGGCGCGTGGCACCAGTGACAACGCTGCGCGCTACGCCCAGTATGTGCTTGGCGCGCTCAACGGCATGCTGGTGACGCTGGCCACGCCGAGCCTCTACTCGATCTACCAGCGCGCGCCGCAGCTTGGCGGCACCTGCGTGCTCGGCATCAGTCAGAGCGGGCAAAGCCCCGATATTGTGGCCGTGCTGGCCGAGGCCCGCCGCCAGGGCGCGCTAACCGCCGCCATCACCAACCAGCCGGACTCGCCGCTGGCGCGCGCCGCCGACCACGTGATCGCGCTGCAGGCTGGCCCCGAGCGCGCCGTCGCCGCCACCAAGACCTACACCGCCCAGCTCGCCGTGATCGCGCTGCTCAGCGCAATGCTCGCTGACGATGCCCAGCAGCGCGCCGAGCTAGCGCAGCTGCCGCAGCACGTCGCCGCCACGCTGGAGCATGGCCCGCGCATCGCGCCGCTGGTGGAGCGCTACCGCTACATGCAGCACTGTGTGGTCATCGGTCGCGGCTTCAACTACGCCACCGCCTTCGAGCTGGCGCTCAAGCTCAAGGAGCTGACCTACACCATCGTCGAGCCGTACAGCAGCGCCGACTTTCTGCACGGCCCGGTGGCGGTGCTGGAGCACGGCTTCCCGGTGATCGTCGTCGCTCCCAGCGGGCGCATGGCCGCCGAGCTGGATCAGTTTGTGCAGACCATCGCCGCGCGCGGGGCCGAGCCGATCATCATCAGCGACCGCCAGGAGCTGCTGGCCGTCGCCCAGGTGCCGCTGGCGCTGCCCGCCGTGCCCGAGTGGCTCTCGCCGCTGGTCGCTATCGTGCCTGGCCAGCTCTTTGCGCTGCATCTGGCCCACACCCGCGGCTACAGCGTCGATCACCCGCGCGGCCTGAATAAAGTCACCGAGACGATCTAAAATAGTGGACTGTTTGCTGAACGACGCGCAGCCGTGCGTAGCCGCAGTCGTGCGCTGTCGTCGGTTTCTGGCGCGTCGGCGTGCCAGCGGGCCGTGATGACGAGCGCCGCACGTTGCGCTGGCGGGCGCTGGCGCAGGCTCAAGGCTTATCGGCGAGCGTGTGCAGCAGGTGGCGCACGGCCGCGACAAGCTCGGCGGCAGTCAGGGCAGCGCTGCCGGCGACGGTTTGCTGCGGCGGCAGCTGCTGGAGCTGATTCAAGGCGTTGCGATAGCAGCGACGCGCCTCGGCGCTGCGGCCTTTTTTGCGCCAGATGTGGCCCATGCCGAGCATCCCCAGCACAAACGAGCGATCTAAGTAGGTGGTCTTGCGGTAGGCGGCCAGGGCTTGATCGAGGTCATCCTGCTGCTCGAACAGCTGGGCCTGGAGATAGTGCGCGGCCACCAGCAGCGGCTCGCGCTCCAAGATTTGTAGGCACAGCGCGGCGGCCGCCTGCCAGTTGCCTTGATCGGCAGCCTGCTGGGCCTGGGCCAGCAGCTGCGCCACGCCGATCTGGGCGGGCTGTGGTGCTGCTGACTGCGCTGGCGCGGGGCCTGGTGCTGGAACATGCCGGGGCTGTGGCGCGGCGGGCTTTGGGGGCGTGGTGCGCGGATTGGCCGCGCTGGGCATAGGCTGTGGTGGGGGCGCGCCGGGGCTTGCGAGACTGCTTGGCGGCGGTGGTAGCTCCAGCGGCTGGTCGGTAAAGATCATCGGCGCACTCAGCGGCTTGCGATACACGACCGTGTCCGGAAAGTTCTGCACCTCAAAGGCGTGGTAGATGCTGGCCTGCGGCTCGGCGTGGCCCACGATGAGCCAGCCGCCAGGCGTGAGCGCGTGGTACAGCCGCTCGACCACCGCCCGCGTTGTGGCCGCATCGAAGTAGATCGTCACATTGCGGCAGACAATCAGGTCCATGGCACACGTGCCGCTGACAAGGCTGGGATAGCTTGGCTCGGCGAGATTGAGCCGCATGAAGCGTACCATCTGGCTGATCTCTGGCTTGATGCGCCAGCGATTTTGCTGGGGCACAAAGTAGCGGTCGCGCACTGCATCGGGGGTATCGCGGAACGACCATGCGCCGTACAGCCCGGCCTGGGCGCGAGCGAGAAAGGCGGGGTTGATATCGGTGGCCAGAATGCTTGCCAGCCAGCCAGGGCTGTGCTGGAACAGCTCACGTAGCTCCATCGCAATCGAGTACGGCTCCTCGCCGGTGGCACAGCCAGCGCTCCAGATGCGCATATGCTGGCTCATGGCGCGGCGCTCCATCAGCTCCGGCAGGATTGTGCTGCGCAGGGCGGCGAACTGTGGCCGATTGCGAAAAAAGTAGGTCTCGCCAATCGTCAGGTGCAGGATCAGCGTGTCCCACAGCAGGCCGTTGGAGCTGAGGCCAGCGTAGAGCTGGTCGGGGTCGCTAATGCCACACTCGCGGCTGGTGCGCTGCAGCCCCTGGAGCAAGTCAGCGCGCTTGTGGTCGGCGTAGAACAGGCCGCTGCGCAGCTGCACAAGCGCGCGCAGGCGCTGATACTGCTGTTCATCGAGTTGAAGCTCTTGCATTGCGTCACCTCACGGCAGTGTGGCGCTCAATGAGCGCGGCGAGCTGGTCTAAATCGTCGCTGTAGTCGACGGCGTTGGCCCGCACGGCGGCCTGCGGCATCCCGTACACAACACAGCTCGCCTCGTTTTGCGCCAGGGTCAGGCCGCCAGCCTGATGCAGCGCGGCCAGGCCGCGTGCGCCATCATCGCCCATGCCCGAGAGGATGAGGCCGATCGCGTGCTGGCCGTAGATCTGCGCCACCGAGTGGAACATGCGGTCGGCGCTGGGGCAGTAGGCATCGGTGATCTGGTCGCCTGGGCGCACGGTCACCCAGCCGCGGCGCGGGACCATCAGGTGGTGCCGCGACTCAGCCAGGTAGAGCTGGCCTGGCTGAAGCGCTAGCTCTTGCTGCACAACATTGACAGGCATGGCCGTAACGCTGATCAGCCACTCGGCGAGCGACTGCACAAAGGTGTCGGCGATATGCTGCACGATGATGATCGGCAGCGGAAAGCGCGGCCCGAGCTGGCACACGATGCGCTGAACAGCGCTGGGTCCGCCGGTTGAGGCGGCGATGGCCAGCAGTTGATAGCCAGCGCTGCGCAGTTGCGGCGCTGGCGCTGTGCGTGTGGCAAAGCGCGTGACCACCGGCACCCCGGCCATCACCGCCAGGGTCTTCACAAACATGTCGCGCTGGCTGCTCGTGTCAGCGGCGGCGCGGCTGGTGGGGTGCTGCACCAGGGCCAGCGCACCAGCTGCTGTGGCCTCGTCGGGCGTGCAGCTGCGCAGGCCTGCGTCATACAGCACAATCGGCGTTGGACAGCGCTGCATGATCTGGCGGGTGAGCGCTAAGCCATCGCCGCCGTACAGCTGCACGTTGATCGCCACAACCTCGGGGCGGAGGCGTGCAACTGCCGCAAGCGCCTCGGTGGCTGTGCCCACCGTGCCAACAAGCTCCAGCCGCGCGCCTGCGATGAGTGCGCCAAGCACTTGTTGCTGATCGCGGCGGGCCTCAACCAGCAGGACGCGCACAGGCGCGCTCTGATCCGTGCGTCTCATCGCTGGCTCGCTTGGCTCAGCGCCGGAGCCAGCGCCTGGAGGGCGGGATAGTCCAGCAGCAGCACTGGTCCATCGGCAGTGGTGGCGATGGCGGCGAGAAACGCGGCGGCCGCCTGCGCATCAAGCGCTGTGGACTGGCGTGCATCAAGATCGTACACGCCCACCACGTGATCGACCAGCAGACCTAGCTCTGGCTGGTCCGCACCGACGAGGATGATCTGGTTGTCGATGCTAGGCAGGCTGGCCGCGCCGACCATAGCGCGCCCATCGATCACTGGCACATAGGCACCACGGTAGTTGAGCAGGCCGCAGATCAGCAGGCTGGCCCCGGCTAGCTCCAGCAGCGCGGGCACCAGCACAATCTCGCGCACCAGGGTGACTGGCAGCCCGTAGCGCTGCGTCGCTAGCTCGAAGACGACAGTGGACAGCGGCAGGCTGGCGGGCTGCGGCTGCGCTTGAGCGCTATCCATGCTTCTGCTCGCTTTCCATCCAGACGCGCATCAGCAGCAGAAAGCGCCCATCGCTGTTGGTGAGGCTGGTCTCATCAACGAGCTTCTGGACGGCATCCATGCCGATGAGGCGGTCGAACTCAGCATAGGATGGGTGGAGGTGGTCGCTGACTGGATGGCACACCACATCGAGCGAGCGCTGGTCGGCGCTGATGTTCACATAGATCGCAACGGCGATGCTCCAGTGGTAGCGCAAGATATTGCGTGCGATATCGCTGATCGCCGAGGTGATGCGCGCCTGCTGCACCAAGCCGAGGCCGTGGATGCGGCCAAGCGTGCGAAGCGCCTGCCGCAGCACAATGACGTCGTACTCGTTGTCTACCCGAAACTCTTTTTGGTCGAAAGCGGTGTCTACATTCATCACAACCTCACAGCAGTCCCAGATGCCGCAGCGCCTCGATCAGATTCTGCTCGGCAAACGTATCCTTGGGGATGTAGTCGTCCGCTCCCACCTCGAGACCTTCGAGCGCGTCGGCGGCGAGATCACGGCGGGTGAGCATCACAACGGGAACGTGAGCTGTGCGTGGATCGGCCTTGACCGCCTGGCACACGGAGAAGCCGTTCATCTCTGGCAGCTCAACATCGAGGACGATTGCGTCGGGTATTTGGGTGCGCGCAGCGCGTAGCCCGGCCGTGCCGGTGGTGGCGATGTTCACCTCTACATCGTAGCGCTCTAGCTCCAGCTTGAGGCGGATCGCCTGCGTGCGGCTGTCTTCAACGATAAGGATGTGCTTGACCATGCTGGTCTCCTTCTATGTGAGCTGCTTGATGGTGTCAAGCAGCACGCGCTGATCAAAGTTGCGCTTGACAATGTACGCGTCTGCTCCAGCAGCGATGCCGCGCTCGCGATCCGCTGCAGTGTCAAGCGATGTAACCAAGATAATTGGCAGGTGCTCCATGCGCTCGTCGGCGCGAATCTGGCTGGTCAGCTCAAAGCCGTTGAGGCGCGGCATGTCGATATCGCTCAGCACCACGTCGCAGCCACCGTCGGCGAGTAGCGTGCGCAGCATCTCTAGCGCCTCCTGGCCATCGACGGCCTGGGCCACGCTGTAGCCCGCTGCCTCAAGAATGTTCTTCTGCAGCGTGCGCGTGGTCAGCGAATCGTCAACGACCAGCACGCGGCAGCGCCGCTGACTCGGCGCTGGCTCGACCTCGGCCACGAATGTGTGGCTCAGGCCCAGCGCGCCGCGGATGACATCGACGACATCGAGGATCGGCACGACGGCTCCATCGGCCATGATCGTGGCGCTGGAGATATAGCGCACGCGGCGCAGCGGCTCTGGCAGCCGATGGATGACCAGCTCGTGCTGGCCGAGCACGGCGTCGACCTGGCAGGCGACTTGCCGCTCATGGGTGCCGAGCACCACCACGAGCGCTGCTTGCCCGACGCGCAGCTTGCTTGGTGTGGGCGTCGTCCCTGCGTTAAGCACAGCTGCAAGCTGCACAAGCAGCGTCGGCCGACCTTGGTAGATGATGCTTGGCTGGCCTTCGATGACGCACATCTGCTCTGGCTCAACGGCGATGATCCGCTGCACGGCGTCAAGCGGCACCACATACTGCTCTGCGCCTACCTGCAGCAGCAGGCTCTGGGCGCTGGTGAGCGAGAGCGGCACGCTGAGCTCGAAGCGCGTGCCCTGGCCGGCAACGCTATGGATGCTGATGTGGCCCTGGATACGCTGGAGCTGCGTGCGCACAATGTCTAGCCCCACGCCACGCCCCGATAAGTTGTTGACTACTGCGCTGGTGCTCAGGCCCGGCAGAAAAATCAAGTCCAGCACCTCGCT
The DNA here is from genome assembly GCA_013538855.1 of Herpetosiphonaceae bacterium. GTDB lineage: Bacteria > Chloroflexota > Chloroflexia > Chloroflexales > Herpetosiphonaceae > OHK22. Next base: position 46,825 of record JABXJS010000037.1, on the reverse strand, counting down.
GGTGCTCAGCGCGTGTAGCTCGGCCTCGGAGTGTAGCCCGAGCGCCTGGGCTTTGTGCCGGATCGCCGCCGTATCGATGCCAGCGCCATCATCTTCGATCACCAGGTTGAGCCGGTCATTGTTGACGCGGCTGAGCACCTTGATCTGCCCCTCGGCTGGCTTGCCCTGCGCCGTGCGCTCAGCGGGCGGCTCGATGCCATGGTCAACGGCGTTGCGCACCATGTGCAGCAGCACATCGCGCAGCGCGTCGAGCACCTGGCGGTCGGCCTCGGCACCGCCATCGTCGATGATGATGTACGCCTGCTTGTCGGCCGAGCGGACCATGTCGCGCACTTGGAGGCGCAGGGGGTTGAGAATTGTCGCCAGCGGCAGCATCCGCGTCCGCCGAATCTGGTCGTGTAGCCGATCAGTCACGGCCGCGAGGCGCGCATGATCCTCGCTGGTCTCCAGCAGGTGCGCCTTCAGCCGCCGCTCAAGCTCGCTGATCAGCGTGTCGGCCTGCACAAATGCCTCGACAAGCGCCTGGAGGTCGTGCTCGCTCAGGCGGCTGCCCAGCGGACTATGGCTGCTGTTGGAGCCGAAGCCCTGGCGGCCCTCAAGGTAGTGCACGGTCGGCTGGACGGTCTCCACCAGCGACTGGAGCTTGCCAATAATTGGCCGCACTTGATGCGCGGTGCGCCGCCAGCGCATCGGCAGCGCGCCGAACTCCTGCACCTGCTGCTTGCGCTGCTGCGCCCGCACGGTATAGGCCAGCAGCTCGCCGGTCTCGTTGAGCAAGGTGTCGAGTGTGGCGATGGAGACGCGCACCGAGAGGCTATCGGCCTTGGGGGCGGGCGCGGCGCTGTCGCTGTGCTCTGGCGGCGCTGTGCTGGCGGGCGCGGCGGCTGGCGCTGGGCTGCTCGCTACGACTGGCAGCGCGTCGGCCTGAGCACTCACCACAGCCTCTAGTCTGGCGACGACGGCTGCGGCGGCGGCGCTGTCGATGGGCGCTTTTGCGCCAACCTGGGCCATCACCGCCCCGATCTCGTGCAGTGCCGCATAGATCGGGTCGCAGGTGTCTGGCGTCAGCGCTAGGCGGCCCTGGCGCACGGCGCTGAATAAGTCCTCCATCGCATGGGCGATCTGCTCGACCTCGGGCTGCCCAGCGGCACGTGCGCCACCCTTGAGGCTGTGGGCCTCGCGGAAGAGCTGATCGAGCAGCTCTTTGTGCTCCGCCGCCGGGTGCTGCTCGAGATCAAGCAGCAGCTGGGTGATTGTTTGGCAGTGCTCGGCCTGCTCGTCTTGAAACGCTGCTAGCACAGCAGCCATAATTTGCGCATCTGTCAGCATCGTATACTCGTTCTTCTGAGCCGTAGGCGCGACGGTGACGCAGGCTGCGGCTTAGAGCGCATCGGCATCAACAATCAGGCGCTGGTCGTCCATGAGCTGGCGCGCATCTAAAATCATGGTCATGCGCTGGTCTAGCCCACGCACCCAGGCTACGGCTCGGCCATTTTGCTGCGAGACAAGCCCCATCAGCTCGCTGTCGCTGCGGCGCACGTCCTCGACGCTGTCGGCCAGCAGCACGATCTCACGGCCAGCGCTGCGCAGCACTAGTCCCACCGCCGTCGTGCTCGGCGGCGCGGCGGGCTGATCCAGCAGCGGGCGAATATCAATCACGCTGAGCAGCTGGCTGCGCACGTTGGCCAGCCCGGCGATGAAGCTTGGCGTGCCTGGCAGGCGCACCCACGCCTGCAGCGGGTAGACCTCGCGCACCCAGCGGGCGGCGACGGCGTAGCTGCTTGCGCCGAGGCGAAAAACAACCAGCTCCTCGCCTTGCATAAGCGTGGTCTGCGCTGGCTGCTGGGCCAGCAGTTGGGCGCGCTCGCGCAGAATGCGCTGCTCGCCTTCGGTGTACGCTGGCGTTGTCATGGGCTAGCCCTCCCTGGTATCTATGCTCAGCCACTGGCGGGTGCTGCGGCGGCTACAGGCGGTAGATGGCGACGGTCTGCTGCAGGGCGTTGGCGAGCTTGTGCAGGTCCTGGGCGGCTTGCTCGGCCTGGCGCGTGCTGGCCAGCGTCTGCGTGGTCGCCTGATGAATAGAGTTCATGGCCTGGCCGATCTGCTCCATGCCAGCGGTCTGCTGCTGGGCCGCTGCGGCCATCTGGATGTTGGCCTGGGCACCCTGCTCCACCTCCGCTGCGATACGGTGAATCACCTGCCCGGCCTGCTGGGCCAGGTTCGCGCCAACCTCGACGCCCTTGGTGCCCTCGTCGGTCACCAGCACGGCGTTGTTGGTTGAGCGCTGAATTTCGCCGAGGATTTCGCGGACCTGCGCCGTGGCGGCCTTGGAGCGCTCGGCGAGATCGCGGACGTGCTGGGCCACCACGGCGAAGCTCTTGCCCTGCTCGCCGGCGCGGGCGGCCTCGATGGCGGCGTTGAGCGCCAGCAGGTTGCTCTGATCGGAGAGCTGGTTGACGGCGGTGATGATATCGCCGATGGTCTGGGTCTGCTCGGCTAGGCCCAGGATCGTTTGCGCGATGCTCTCGACGCGCTGGCGGATCTGGCCCATGCCGTGCACGGTGTCCTCAACGGCCTGCGTGCCTTGGCGGGCGGCCACCAGCGCGTTCTGGCTGTCGCGGGCCACCTGGTCGGCTTGGTGCGCGGTCTGGGTGGCGATGACCTTGATCTCTTCAATCGTGGTCGAGGTCTGCGAGATCGCCGCTGACTGCTCGTTGGCGGCGGCGGCCTGCTGCGTTGTCGCCGCTAAAATTTCGGCGGCGGCGGCGGCGATGGCGGTGTTGGTCTCTTTGACCTGCAGCGTGATCGTGTGCAGGCTCTCGACCATATGGTTGAGGTTGCGGCCAAGCATGCTCAGCTCGTCGTTGCTGCCGTTGATGTTGAGGCGCGTCGAGAGGTTGCCGGCGGCGACATCGGCGGCAAAGGTGCTGTAGGTGCGCACGACCTCTTCGAGGTACTCTTTGGCCACTTTGGTTTCGCTGGCGGCGCGCAGCTCCTCGTTGGCGCGCTGCTGCTCGTTGATGTGGTCGCGGATGGTGTCGGCCATGTGCGCGAAGGCGTCGGCCAGCGTGCCAATCTCATCGCGCCCGCTTGGCAGCGCATAGCTGTCGTTCAAGCGCCCGGCGGCGATGCCGGTCGCGGCGCTGGCCACCATGCCAACGCGGCGGCTGATGCTGGTGGCGATCAAAAGCACAAGGCCCAGCATCAGGATGATCGTCGCTGCGGTCATGCCAAAGATCGTGGCCTTGAGCGTGGCTGCGGCCTGGGTTGCCTCAGCGGTGCGCGTGGCCAGCAGCTGCTCCTCAGCCGAGGTGAACGCGTCGAGTTGCTCGCGCACACTGTCGATGCCGGTCTTGCTCTGTGGCTCTAGCCGCACGAGATCGGTTAAGTCGGTGGTGCCAGCGGCAACTTGGCGGCGTAGCTCGATGCCTTGATCAAACACCTCGCTGCGTAGCGTCGTCAGCTCTCGGTCGATCTGCTCAAGCCGGGCTAGCTGCGCTGGGTTGTCGCTAACGAGCTGCTTGGTGTCGGCGAGCAGCTGTTGATAGTTGCGCAGCCCGTTGTTGTAGTGGCTCAGATAGCTCTCATCACCAACGATCAAAAAGCCACGATAGCCCGTCTGCATGCTCAAAACTTGCGCCAGCATTGTGTCGCCGTTGCCGATCACTTGGTAGGTGTGCGTGACCCAGCGCTCGTGCTCTTGGGTATCGAGGACGCTGTTGTATACAACGGCAGCCATGGTGATGATCAGCGCCAGTACGACGATCGCTTGGCCGATCAGCTTCGTCCGAATCGTGAGGTTGTTGAGTACGTTCATGGTTCGCGTTCCTTGCTCACCTGCGCGGCAACTGCCGAGCACGTGTCTGTGGTTGCACACGTGCTGTGTGGCATAGCCACATCCAAGACCACTCAGGGCCTTGGAATAGTCGTGGCGCTAGCAGCGAATAGCTGATATTGATTGCTCAGAGGATGTCCAGCAGAATACAGTCGATCCGCTGGGTGGCTACGATCTGCAGCGCTGCCTCCCGCGTGTCTGCTACCGCCGCAGTTGCTCCAGCTTGGCGCACAATCCGGCTGCGCAGGGTTTGAATATCGCGCGTGTCTTCAACGATGAGAATGCTCCAGCCGTGCAAACATGTTGGGCTGATCATGGGCCTGCATCCTTCCGATATGCGGTTTTCTGCGCCTACAATAGCATGCAGCGTGCAAATTTTCGGTGTTAATGTCGCTACAGAGGTTTTTTTTGGAGCTTTGAGCACTAAACCATTTAATACCCTGCTGAACTACTGAAGATATAGGATATTGGATTACCTGTGCGAACAGATGCGTACTACATGGTTACGGTACTATTGTTCATGGAGCTGTGTTAGGAATTTGGCTTTAATAAAATTTTGGCTGAATATTGGATTTCGTAATAACGTTTACTGTTTTTTTGTTGCAAATGATTATTTTGTACAAGGTTGATATATTAAAACATTGACCTACTAACTGCATAGGCTGAAAAATGCATATCTATAAAAGTCTTTCTATCAAGCATATTGGGATTTCTTGCCCTAATTAATCATTCCTTGGTATCGTATAGCGATATGTATGATAATATCGAAGCTTTGGTAGCATAGCTGTTGCGCTACCTGTACGCGCGAAAGCATAGATACTGCCGAATGATTCTGTAGCGAGCTAGCCGCTTTGTGCATACATCTGTGCTCAGCACCAAGCGGTGTTACCGATCACTATGTGCGCACCTGAAGCACATCCAGGCCATAACGGAGTACAACGCCGCTGTTTTTTTAGCGCACTTGGCTGCGTAGCCGTAGTTGTGCGCTGTCGCTGGGTTCTGGCGCGTCGGCGTGCGCCCATACCGCTGCTAGCGAGCGCTGCGCGCTGTTCAGCCCAGGCGACCCGGCGTGCTCTCGCTCAAGGAGGGTTAAGAAGTCTGCACCGTGGTTGTGGCTAGCTATGCCTGCATAGTCGCAGCCGTGCCCCACCAGCGCCAAGGCCGCCCGTGGTTGCGCCAGCCCGCCGTGATGGCCAGCGCGGCGTTTTTTGTGTGCCGACTGCTGCTGCGGCTTTGTGGAGCAAGTTGCTTAAGTTTAGAAAAGCGGCGCGCTTGAGGGCCGGCTTGTGCCTGTCGCGCTGCTGATCGATTGGGCTGCACGACGATAAAAAACCGCTCCTAGAGCGGGTTTGTTGGTTTTAGCTGCCTTGTGAAATTCCACTCATGCTATTCTTGACATTCTTGAGTAAGTATGTTATTTAATTATGCAGTTGAAAAAATAAACAATCCTTTCATCAAGAGGAGCCGAGGGACCGGCCCTGTGAAGCTCCAGCAACCAGACGCCGAATGCGTCCAGGTGCTAATTCCGACAGCGATGTCTGAAAGATGAGAGGCTAAGTCGTGCCTTCGGCATGGCTTTAGCCCTCATCTTTGCAGCAGATGAGGGTTTTTTGTATGACCATCTATGGCACCGAGACCACGGACCTACTCAATCAGAACGCGACTCTCGAGACTCTGCCCGCCGACGCGATCGTGCGCTGGGCCGTCGAAACCTATGCTCCGCAGCTTGCCCTCACGTGTTCGTTCGGTGGTCCCTCGGGGATGGTTCTGCTCGATCTTGTGATGCAGGTTGACCGCAGCGTGCCGGTGCTCGTCATCGACACCGGGCTGCTGTTCGGCGACACGTATGCGGTTGTCGACGCCGTCGAGCGCCGCTACAACATCAGCGTGCAGCGCGTGCGCCCTAGCCTCAGCGTGGCCGAGCAAGACGCCCGCTACGGCCCCGAGCTGTTCAGCCGCGAGCCAGATCAGTGCTGCCGCATGCGCAAGGTCGAGCCGCTGGCCGCCGCGCTCACGCCCTACGCCGCCTGGCTCACCGCCCTGCGCCGCGATCAGAGCAGCACGCGCGCCAACACGCCTGTGGTCGCCTGGAACGCCAAGCACGCCCTGGTCAAGGTCTGCCCGCTGGCCACCTGGAGCGAGCGCGATGTGTGGCGCTACATCCACGCCCACAAGCTGCCCTACAACCAACTGCTCGACCAGGGCTATACCAGCCTCGGCTGCCACACCTGCACCAGCCTGCCGCTCAGCGATGATCCGCGCAGCGGCCGCTGGACCGGCTTCGCTAAGACCGAGTGCGGCCTGCATCTGTAGGCGGCGCAACCACGGCGCAGGGCAATCGCGGCGCACGGGCGGGCCGGCAGGGCCAGGCGCATGCAGCAGCACAGCGGCCGCCTAACCACGGCGCAGCATTTCAACAACAACCCTGCGCCGGGCCGCCAAACGCTGCTCGGCGGTGCAACCACGGCGCAGGGCAATCGCGCTGCACGGGCGGGCTGGCACGGCCAGGCGCATGCAGCAGCACAGCGGCCGGGCAACCACGGCGCAGCATGTCAACAACAACCTTGCGCCGGGCCGCGACCATCACATTTGAAACGACTGTTTGTGGAGGATATAGATCGATGGCGACGGGATACACGATTTGGCTGACTGGACTGTCGGGGGCTGGCAAGTCAACAATTGCGACCGAGTTGACGCAGGTGCTCAGCGAGCGCGGCCAGCGCGTCGAGGTGCTTGATGGCGACGTGGTGCGCACGCACCTCTCCAAGGGCCTCGGCTTCTCGAAAGAGGACCGCGACACCAACATTTTGCGCATCGGCTGGGTCTGCGACCTGGTGGCGCGCCACGGCGGCGTGGCGATTGCGGCGGCGATCTCGCCCTACCGCGCAGTGCGCGACCAGGTGCGCGCCAGCACCCAGAACTTTTTCGAGGTGTTTGTGGACTGCCCGCTGGACGTATGCATCGACCGCGATGTCAAGGGCCTGTACGCCAAGGCGCTCAGCGGTGAGATCAAGCAGTTTACCGGCGTCTCGGACCCGTATGAGCCGCCGCTGAACCCCGACATCGTGGTCAACACGGCCACCGAAACCCTGGCAACCAGCGTGGCGCGGATTGTCGCGGCGCTTGAGGCGCGCGGCTACCTGCCCGCCGCCCGCGAAGCTGTGGCCGCCCTGGCCTAGAGGAGGTACTCATGACCGAGCAAAAACTCAGCAACGTCGAGCTTGAAAAGCTGGAGAAAGACGGCCTTGATGTGCTGGCCGATATCTATCGCTACGCCGAGGGCGGCGATGTGGACGCCGTCACCAAGGACGATATGAACCGCTTCAAGTGGTACGGCCTCTACCACGACCGGCCCAACGACGGCCACTTTATGCTGCGCGTGCGGCTCCCCGGCGGCATCCTCACCGCCGAGCAGGCCGAGGCGATCGCCGATATGGCCCTGACCATCGCGCCGGGTCGCCTGGAGATCACCACGCGCCAGACGTTTCAGCTGCACACGATCAAGCTCGCCGACATTCCGGCGGCCTTCGACGAGCTACAGCGCGTGGGCCTGACCTCGGTGGGCGCGTGCGGCGATATCCCGCGCAACGTTGTGAGCAGCCCGGTGGCCGGCATCGCGCCTGACGAGTGGATCGACCCGCGCCCGTTCTATCACGCGCTCAACGAGCACTTCGCCTTCAACCGCGAGTACTCGAACCTGCCGCGCAAGTACAAGGTGACGGTGGCCGGCAGCGGCACCGACGCCACCCAAGCGCCGATCAATGACCTGGCCTTCACGCCGGCCCGCGTCCAGATCGACGGCGCGAGCGTGCTCGGCTTCAATGTGTGGGTCGGCGGCGGCCTCTCGCACCAGCCGCACCTGTCGGTGCCGATTGATGTGTTTGTGCCCGCCGACGAGGCCGAGGTTGTCGATATCGCCCGCGCCGTGACGCTGATCTTCCGCGACCACGGCTACCGCGAGAAGCGCAACCACGCCCGTCTCAAGTACCTGATCGCCGACTGGGGCGCAGAGCGCTTCCGCGCCGAGGTCGAGCGCTATGTCGGCCGCCCGCTGCGGCGCGCCGCCACCGATGTTCCAACGTCGGTCTACACCGGCGATGTCGTCGGCGTGCACAAGCAGAAGCAGCCGGGCTTGAACTGGGTTGGCCTGCTGGTGCCGACCGGGCGCATCAGCGCCGCGCAGCTCAAGGAGGCCGTGCGGCTGGCGCGGGCCTACGGCACCGGCGAGATTCGCCTGACGCAAAACCAGAACCTGCTGATCCCGCACGTGCCCGATGCGCGGCTGGCAGCGCTGCTGGCCGAGCCGCTGCTGCAGGAGCTTCAGCCCTACGCGCCGATCCTGCAGCGCCATGCGGTGGCCTGCACCGGCCTGCCCTACTGTGTCTTTGCGACCATCGAGACCAAGCTGCCGGCCTGGAACCTGGCCCAGCTGCTCGACGAGCGCGTGAAGCTCGATGTGCCGGTGCGCCTGCATATGTCGGCCTGCCCGCACTCGTGCAGCCAGCACAGCGTGGCCGACATCGGCCTGCAGGGCGGCCTGATCCGCAACCCGTCCGGCGCGGGCAAGCTGCCAGCCGCCGACATTCTGCTCGGCGGCGCGCTCGGCGACGAGGCGGCCATCGCCCGCCGGGTGGCGACCAAGGTCAACTGGGACGAGCTGCCCGACCGCCTGACCGGCCTGCTGCGCGCCTATCTCAGCACTCGCTCTGGCCCCGAGCAGCAGTTCCACAGCTGGATCAGCCAGCACGACGATGATCAGCTGCGCACCTTCCTGGGCTTTGGCCTGCCCGACGGCCAGGAGGGCGTGTGGACCGAGGATGGCTCGTGGAATCGCAGCCGCCCGGCGCAGACGGTGGCCGAATGAGCTACCCGCTGGTGCTGACCAACCTCCAGCGCCTGCGCTGCGTGGTCGTCGGCGGCGGCTCCGTCGCCGAGCGCAAGGTGGCCGACCTGCTCGCAGGCGGCGCGCGCCCGGTCGTGATCAGCCCGCTGCTCACGCCGCAGCTGGCCGCCTGGGTCGCCCTGGGCCAGATCGAGCATGTCCAGCGCGAGGCGCAGCTGGGCGATCTGGAGGGCGCAGCTCTGGCCCTGCTGGCGACCGACAATCCAGTTGTCAACGCCACGCTCGCCCGCTCTGCGCCGCCTGGCTGCCTGGTCAATGTGGCCGACGCCCCGACGCTGGGCAGCTTTCACACTGTGGCCAGCGTGCGCCGTGGCGACCTGCTGCTGACAGTCTCGACCAACGGGCAGAGTCCCACGCTGTCGGCGCAGATTCGCAGCGAGCTGGCTCAGCAGTACGGCCCCGAGTATGTGCGCGTGGTGCAGGTCTTTCAGCGCTGGCGCAAGCTGATCAACCGGCGGCTGCGTCAGGCCGATCGCCGCCGCTTCTGGCGGCAGCTGCGCCAGGTGCTGCTTGATGACCCTGATGCGAGCGCCGACGCCCTGGTGGTCAGCGTGCTCGCCCAATATGATCTGTCGCCAGCCGCGCCGCTGCTGGCCGCAGGAAAGTGAGTGGACTATGGGCGGTTTTGTTGCGCTCGTGGGCGCTGGCCCCGGCGATCCTGAGCTGATTACGGTCAAGGGCCTGCGCCGCCTCAGCAGCGCCGATGTGGTGGTCTACGACGCCCTCGTGCACCCCGACACGCTGGCGCTGGCGCGGCCAGCGGCCGAGCTGATCGCCGCTGGCAAGCGCGGCGGCAAGCCCTCGGCGCGCCAGGAGTGGATCAACGCCACGCTGATCGAGCACGCCAAGGCCGGCAAGTTCGTGGTGCGCCTCAAGGGCGGCGATCCGTTTGTGTTTGGCCGCGGCGGCGAGGAGGCCGAGGCGCTTACCGCCGCCGGGGTGCCCTGGGAGGTGGTGCCCGGCGTCTCGTCGGCCATCGCCGCGCCAGCCTACGCCGGTGTGCCGATAACCCACCGCGATGCGGCATCGTCGGTCGCGTTCATCACCGGCCACGAAAAGCCCGGCCGCGCTGAGTCGCGCGTCAACTGGGCAGCGCTGGCGCAGGGCATCGACACGCTGGTCTTTCTCATGGCCGTCGGTCGCCTGGAGCACATTGCCGCGCAGCTGATCGCCCACGGTCGCCCCGCCGATACACCGGCGGTGATCGTGCGCAGCGCCACCACCAGCGAGCAGGCCACCGTGGCCGGCACGCTGGCCACCATCGCCGAGCGCGCCGCCACCGCTGGCCTGTCTGCGCCGGCGACCTTGGTTGTTGGCGCGGTCGCCCGGCTTCACGACGAGCTGCGCTGGTTCAACGCCGAGCCAAGCGCCGTGCTGGCCTGGGCGAGCGCTCGCGCCGTCCCGGTCACATCCTTGTAGCTATCTTTGGCTCCTTGCACAGCAGCGCCGCGGCACTCGTCGCGGCGCTGCTGCATCTGCGGCCAAACCGCTGCGCCGCCGCTCCCGTAGAATCCGCTGAACCTGCTGGCGCGATTTGCGCTACTATTCAGTCAGCACGCTGCACTGTTGTGCAGCGCACGACACCTCATCTTTGACGGGAGTTTGTGTCCCTATGACCATACAGCAATCCTCTTCGCTCAACCTGCGCCGCTGGCTGCTCGGCGGCGTGGCCGCGCTGGTGCTGGCGGGCCTGATCTGGCTGGCGCTGCTGGTGGCGCGGCCGGCGCCGACTCAGTCGCAGCAGACGGTTGGCCTCAGCGGCCTGCGCTCATCGGAGGCGACGACGGCTGGCTTTGCGCGCGCGCTGGAGCCGCGCGACCTCCAGTTTCCCGCCGATCACGGCCCGCATCCCGAGTACAAAACCGAGTGGTGGTACTACACTGGCAATCTCGCCAGCGCCGATGGCCGCCGCTGGGGCTATCAGCTCACCTTCTTCCGCCAGGCCCTCGCGCCGCCGACCGCCGCGCGCACGACGCCCTGGGCCACCAACGCCGTGTATCTGGCCCACTTCGCGCTCACTGACGTTGGCGGCGACCAGTTCTACGCCTTCGAGAAGCTTGGGCGCGGCGGGGCTGTGAACGCCGCCGGTGCCGTTGCCGATCCGTTCAACGTCTTTATTGGCGACTGGTCGGCGGCTGGCTCCGGCGCACGCGTCGATCTGCGCGCCGCCGCCGGGCCGATCTCGCTGACGCTCAGCTTGCAGGCGAGCCAGCCGCCGGTGCTCCACGGCAATCGCGGCCTGAGCCAAAAGTCCAATACGCCCGGCAACGCCTCGTACTACTACTCGTTCACCAACATGGCCTCGGCTGGCACGATCACTGTCGCTGGCCAGCCCTTCGCGGTCAGCGGCACCACCTGGTTTGACCACGAGTGGAGCACCAGCGTGCTCGACGCGAGCCAGGTCGGCTGGGACTGGTTCGGCCTGCATCTCGACGACGGTCGCCAGCTGATGCTGGCCCAGCTGCGCCGCAGCGACGGCTCGATCTCCTACGCCTTTGGCTCGCTGGTGAGCGCTGCGCCAGATGGCGCGCTCAGCGTCACGCCGCTTGCGCCCGCTGACGTTACGCTCACGCCGCTGGACACCTGGCGCAGCCCGCACACCGCCGTCGTCTACCCAGCGCGCTGGCACATTCAGCTGCCCGCCTACAACATCGACACCACCGCCGTCCCGCTGCTCGCCGATCAAGAGCTGCGCCTCACGACGGTGCGCTACTGGGAGGGCGCGGTGGAGCTGCAGGGCGCGCCCGGCGGCACCGGCTATGTCGAGCTAACCGGCTACGGCGATGCTGCGGCCCAGGGGCTGCGCTAGCGCCGTTGATTGAACCGCTGCGCGGTGGTTGACGCGCCGTCTGCGGTCAGCAGGGCCAGGCTGCGCCAGCCCGCACGTTGCCGTTGGTTGAACCGCTGCGCGGTGGTTGACGCGCCGTCTGCGGTCAGCAGGGCCAGGCTGCGCCAGCCCGCACGTTGCTTGGGGATTGCCCCAGCGCGGGCTGGCGTGCTATGCGCCCATTTTGCTCAGCAGAAAGGCCACCAGAAATCCGGCCACCGTGATCAGCCCGGCCAGGCTGTGCGCCTGCTCGAACGCCTCGGGGATCATCGTATCCACCAGCATTGACAAGATCGCCCCGGCGGCGATGGCGGTGGTGCCGGCGATGACGCCTGGCTCGAAGACCTGAAACACGGTGTAGCCCAGCAGCGCCGCCAGCCCCGAGGCACCAGCGATTGCGCCCCACACGCCAAAGATATACTTCGCGCTGCGCCCGGCCTTGTGCATCCCCGCCGCGCTCGAAAGGCCCTCGGGCAGGTTCGACAAGCGGCACCAGCGGCGCTGCTTACTTGCGGAATGTGCGCGGACGGTGTGGTGGCGCACAACTATGGGAGCAAACCTAGACAGACAGCAAAGGAGCACTATGCACGCAGTTCTACTTATCGGCCATGGCAGCCTGCACCCAGGCTCGGGCGCAGCCATGATTCGGGTTGCGGCTCGGCTGCGCGAGCGCGGCGTTGCGCCGCTGACAGGTGCCGGGTTTCTCAACTACAGCCAGCCGCGCTTTGACCGCGCGCTGCAGCGCCTGATCGCCAAAGGTGCAACGAGTGTCACTGTCGCCCCCTACTTTCTGGTGCCAGGCAAATTTGTGCGCGTCGATCTTGCGCGCATGGTCGCCGAGGCGCAGAGCCAGCACCCGCAGCTGTCGCTGACGCTCGCCGAGCCATTCGGCGACCATCCGAGCATGGCCGAGCTTGTCGTTCGGCGCGCACAGGAAGTCGTTGCCGACGCGGCCGCGCAGGCCCTGCTGATCCTGGTCCACGGCAGCCCGCGCCCCGAGTCCAACGCGCCAGTCTATGCAGTTGCCGAGCGCATTCGCCAGCAGCAGGTATTCGCCCGCGTCAGCGTTTGTTTTATGGATTTGAACGCACCCTCGATCAGCAGCGCGATCGACCAGACGGTCGCCGCTGGCCTGAGCACCATAGTCGCTGTGCCCTACTTTTTGCAGCTTGGCGGCCACGTGCAGGAGGATCTGCCAGCGGCCATTGCCGCCGGTCGGGCGCGCTACCCGCTGGCCTCGATCACGCTTGCCAGCCATCTGGGCTATGACGCCGCGCTCGCCACCGTCATCGCCGACCGCGTGGCTGCGATCAGATAGCGGTGGCGCTTGCTAGTACTAACGCGCGCTGACTACGCCACATAGCCAGGCCGGTGTGGTTGTAGCCGAACGCTCCCGTCAGGATTTCTTCCTGACGGTAATTTACTGGATAGATGCGCTAAAGTGATACAGCAGTTGATCACTGCTGGCTATACTGTATTGAGAGGTATATATCAGACATAGTTCAACACCCTCGCTAGTGCTCTATCTTCTATGACGGCTTTGTATGAATATAACCTCAAGCGATACAGCAAACAAATAGCTATTTTAGGTACGCTGATACGGCGATCAATCAATACGCTGACGACTGATTTACGAAGTATCACCCCTAACGTTCAAAGATGCACATTTGTGCCATGGTGGTATTGTATAATGGACTCCTTGATGATCTGTTACAGGAGAAACGCCACCATGCTTCGTCGATTTGTTGTGCTCGCACTGCTAAGCCTCGTGATTTGGCCGCGTGCTGTGGCCGCGCAGACCTGTTTCCCCGCCGATAAGACGCCCTTCTGCTACGATACGCCCTTCGAGGCCTACTGGCAGGCGAACGGCGGCCTTGCTGTCTTTGGCTATCCGATTACCGCCGCCGCCAACGAGACCAACCGTGACACTGGCCAAACCTATCTCACGCAGTGGGCCGAGCGCAATCGCTTTGAGGTGCACCCCGAGAATGCTGGCACGCCCTACGCGATTCTGCTCGGTCGCCTTGGCGCAGACCGGCTGGCCCAGCTTGGTCGCGCTAACGATCCACGTGAGTCAGGCCCCAAAGATGGCTGTCTGTGGTTCGAGCAGACTGGCCATAACGTCTGTAATCAACAGGGCAGCTTGGGCTTCAAGAGCTATTGGCAGAGCCACGGTCTCCAAATCGACGGCCTTGATAGCTACGCTCGTTCGCTGCAGCTGTTTGGCTTGCCGCTGACCGCACCACAGATGGAGACCAACGCTGCTGGTGACACGGTGCTGACGCAGTGGTTTGAGCGCGCGCGCTTCGAGTGGCACCCCAACGAGCCAGACGAGTTCAAAGTGCTGCTGGGCCTGCTTGGCCGCGAGGTTGCTTCCGCCAGCCCGCCGCCTGTCGCGCCGCCACCCGCCCCGACACCGACACCTGCTCCTGCCCCAGCGAATACGGTCACGCTGCTCAGCCACAGCTCGTACACATCGAGCACCGGCTCCTACTGGATTGTTGGTGAGGTGCGCAACGACACCGCCAGCAATGTGCAGTATGCTAAGGTTGTCGCCAGCTACTATGACGCCAGCAATAACCTGATCGCCACCGACTCCGGCTATAGCGCCATTGATATTCTCACGCCTGGCCAGCGCTCACCATTCGATATTCTGCTGCTCGATCCTCCTGCTGGCATCGATCACTACAGCCTCCAAGTTACCTGGGACACCACCAATCGGCAGCCGCTCCACACGTTTACGCTGTCGAGCATCAGTGATCGCCCGGCGAGTATCGACGATTGGCGCTACATCACTGGGCAGGTGCGTAACGACACTGGCAAGACCGTGCAATATGTCGAGATTATTGCTACACTATATAATAACGATGGTGTGGTGGTTCAGACTGACTTCACATTTGCCGAGCTTGACGAGCTTGCCCCCGGCCAGACATCACCATTTGAGCTACTAGTCTCTGGTTGGCATGGTGCAGCTCGCTACGAGCTGCAGGTCCAGGCGCTCGCCAAGTAGCGCCTGCGTCAATCAGTCCTATGAGCCGCCCATAACCGCATGGGCGGCTTTTTGTGTTTGGAGGTGTGCATGCTACGTTGGATTCTTGCGCTTGCTGGTGTTGGTGCGCTGTTGGTTGTGCTGTTCGGCGGGCCTGGCCCGGTCTACGATGGCCCCGAGATCGACTATCAGCCAGCAATTATGCGCGTGGATCCAAGCGGCGATTTGCTGGTCGTCTTCGAGCGGCTGGATATTGGCAATGGCCTAAGCGGCGATCTCTATGTCACCCGCTCAGCCGATGCTGGTCAGACATGGTTACCGCCCACGGCGATCTTCACCTCGACGGCCAACGAGCGCCATCCAGCACTTGTGCAGACCAGCCCGACCACGCTTACGCTGTTCTTTTTGCGCGGCACAGGCAACAGCTATCGGATTGTGCGCTCCACCTCCAGCGACGGTCTGAACTGGAGCGATCCGCAGACGCTCGATCTCGGCTGGCCCAGCGCGAGCGAGATCAATCCAACCGTGATCAAGGCCGCCGACGGTGCGCTTGTGATGACCTATCAGCGTGTCAGCGGCGGAGCCTACATCTCGCGCTCCACCGACGCTGGCGTTACCTGGGACACCAGCCGTGTGGTGCTTGCCGCTGACGGTCGGCTCCCGCGCATCGCCCAGCGTGCCAGCGATGCGCGCTTCCTCGCCATCTACCAGGTCGATCCTGGCAACGCTGACCTAGACATGTACACCAAGACCAGCCTCGATCCGCTGGACTGGAGCGCTGCCACCGCCGTGCCATTTTCAACCAGCGAGAACAGCCACGATGGCATGCCGATCGTGCTTGATGATGGCACCTTCGCTGCGTTCTACACCCGCCAAGCCGGCACCAGCGCCTTCGATCTGCAGCTGCGCACAAGCTCCGATGCGCTCGGCTGGAGCGATCCAACGCCGATCACCAACGATCCAACCCACGCCGATGTTGAGCCGCACCCGATCCACGGTGTCATTTCCAACACCGTGGTGCTCGTCTGGGGCCATCAGCAGTCAGCCGTCGACTATGACATCTGGATCGACCCAGCCCTGAGTGTGGGTGGCTCTAGCCCAACCGCCACGCCGACGCCTAGCCCAACCGCCACGCCAACACCTAGCCCAACCGCCACGCCAACCGCTACCGCTACGCCGCCTGTGCTGCCTGAGCGCAGCTTCCTGCCGTTCCTGTGGCGTCCGTAGCTGCCTACGCACACTGCGCAAGGCAGTATAATGGCCGCAGTGATACCATAGCAATACAAAGGAAGGGTATGGCACAAGTGATCAAGAAAGGCTTGACGGCACTATTTGGCTGGGTTGGCTTGCGGGCGCTGATTGGCAAGGCCCCGCGCCGCTCCAATCGTCCCGGTCCAGGTGAAAACCTGCCCGTTTGCTCGAAGTATCCCAACTGTGTCTCAAGTCAGGCCAGCGATGCCGAGCACGCCATCGAGCCGTTTGCCTACAGTGGCCCCGCTGAGCAAGCCCAGGCTGCGCTCAAGCGGGCGCTAAGCAACGTCGAGCGCAGCCGCATCGTTGTTGAGCGGCCAGGCTACATTTCGGCGGTGGCGCGCTCAAAGGTGTTTGGCTTTGTTGATGATCTGGATTTTCTCTTCGATCCCGAGGAGCCGCTAATTCACGTGCGGTCGGCGGCGCGCCTAGGCCGCCGCGACTTTGACGTTAATCGACAGCGCATGGAGCGCATCCGTCAGCTGTTCCAGGCGGAGCAGCGCTAGGGGTAGGCGGGAGCCAGGGTGGTTTTTGCGCCGCCCTGGCTAGTCGTCTTGGGCTGGTGGCCACTCTGGGCGCAGCAGGCTCCAGCTTAGCTCATCGTGGTAGGAGCCGTTGAGGTAGTGCGCGCGCCGCCGCCGCGCCTCTTGCTGGAAGCCCACTGCCATCAGCGCATCGTGGTGGTCCGGCTGATCATCGCTCGTTACCGCCCAGAGCCGATAGAGGTTCAGCGTCTCGAACGCCTCGCGCACCACGTGCTGCAGCGAGCCAACCAGCCGATCAATCCGCTCTAAGGTGGTTGGCACCAGCGTCACCCGCACGCGGCCGCTGCGATTGTGCCAGTCGATCGTATCGAGCATCGCGATGCCCAGCCGAATACCCGGCTCGCTTGCGACAACCAGAAATACTGGTGCGCTCTGCGGGTAGGCCAAGACTTCGTTCAGCCACTCGCGCTGCTCGGTTGGCCGCAAGGGCAGATCGAAGCCCCACTCGTAGCGGCACTCGCGATTCTGCCACAGCTCGATGGTCCAATCCTCATCCTCTGGTGTCCACGGCTCTAATGTGATCACCCCTGTGCCTCCCACTCGCTGCGCAGCAGACCCATCTGCCGCCAGTCCACCCGCTCGCCGTTGCGGTAGATCGCTTGGCGCAGGCGGCCTTCATCGCGAAATCCGAGGCCCGTGTAGGTGCGGATCGCCGCCGTGTTTGTCGCCATGACATTCAGCTCGATCCGCTGGAGATCGAGTTCGCGAAATCCAAACTTCAGCATCAGCCCAAGCGCTGCACGCCCGTAGCCGCGCCCGCGGTAGGCCGCCGAGCCGATCAAGATGCTCACGCGCGCCACGCGCGCCTCGTTGCTGAGGATTTGCAGGCTGACCTGGCCGATGCGCTCATGGCTCTCGCGCTCGACCACAATCCACGTCCACTGATTCGCCAGCATCTGCCGCTTGACGAGGCGCTGTGCGGCCTCGGTTGTGCTCATCGGGGCCAGCACCATGGGCACGTTGTGCTCCATGACCGCACGGTCGCTGAACCAGTTCGCTAGCCGCTGCTCATCGGCGGCCTCGATGGCCGCAAAGTAGATGTGCTCATTGTGCCAGAGCGGCTGTTCTGGGGCCGGATAAAACGTCATTGGCTTACACCTGCTTAGGATACTCAGGCGACCGCAGCACTGCCTCAACAGCAGCGCGCGTTGTTTGTGAAATGGTGCCTTGGCCGCGGAGCCAGCGATGCAGTGTCGTCACATCGGTCTGGGTTGCGTTGGCCAGATCACTGATCGTCCATCCTCGTCGGGCAAGTGCTAGCAAGATCGCCGGGAGATCATCGGTAGTTCCAAGGGGACGTCGTCTGCGCATGTTACTCTACACCTTCTAGCCATGCGGCGGGTGTCCAATCCGCATCGCCGCCAACTGGTAATTCCACGACAAAGGTTGAGCCTTTGCCTTCCGCGCTTTCAAACCAAATTCGTCCGCCATGCAGCTCCACCAGCGATTTCGTAATCGTTAGGCCTAGGCCCGTGCCCCCTGCTTGCTCTTTGAGCGGATTTTCGGTGCGGTAAAACCGCGTGAAGATGTGCTCCTTGTCGCGCTCGGCGATGCCAACGCCCGTGTCGCGCACGGTGATGGTGATTTTTTGGCCGCCATTGCGCACAATCAGGTCGATCCGTCCATGCTCATAGGTGTATTTGTAGGCGTTGGAGAGCAGGTTGTACAAAATCTGCCGCACGCGATCCGTATCGGCGATCACCTGTGGCAGGTCGCCGGGCATGTCCAGCGCCAGCGAGATGTTCTTTGTGCTCCACTTCTGATGCAGCTCCAGCACCAGCGGATGTAGGATCTCCTCAAGGTTGATCGGCCGCCGCTGCAGCCGAACGTTGCCCGCCTCGATCCGCGACATATCGAGCAGGTCGTTCAAGATGGCTGTCAGGCGCTCGATGTTGAGCTTAACCACGCTTAGGAACTGGCGCTGCTGCTCGTTGATTGGCCCCAGCGTGTTCAGCAGCAGCAGGTCGATGTAGCCGCCAATCGAGGTCAGCGGCGTGCGCAGCTCGTGCGAGGCCGTCGCCACAAACTCGGTCTTGAGCCGGTCGGCTAGCTGCGTTGCCGAGACATCGTGGTATACCAGCACGCTGCCCAGCCACTCGTCATCGTTCGTGACCACCGGTGTGTTAAACGCCCTGATGATGCGGCCGTTGACCTCGAACTCTTGGAAGTCCTCGTCGCTCGGCGGGTTGTGATCAATATCGATCGGCCCTGGCAGCGCAATCAGCGACTGCCCAAGGTATTTCTGCGACTCGATGTTCAGCAGTCGCTCCGCCGCTGGGTTGACCAGCCGAATGCGCCCAAGCCGGTCGCCAACCACAACGCCATCGCCGATGGAGCGCAGGATGGCCAGGCTTTTGCTCGCCTCCTCCTCGCGCTGCTCCAGCAGCTGCCCAAGCCGATTCGCTTTGTCTTGCAGCTCCTGGTGCTGGCGGGCGTTGATCAGCATTGTCGCGACTTGGTCGCCGATCACCTGCACAAACTGCGCATGCTCGCTGGTGAAGTGTCCCACGCCATTGTTGATCAGGATGATTACGCCGATGGCGGTGCCATCATGGTCCAGCGGCACCGCCAGCGCCGAGCGGCCCATGGCATCGTGCTCGCTGCGCACAAGCCAGCGCTCATCCTCGGCTGTGTTGGGGATAATCGCGATGCTCTTGTGCTCCATCACCCAGCCGGCCAGCCCTTGCCCGCGCTCGAGCGCCGCCGCCTCCGACTTGGTCAGGTGGCGGTCCATGTTCGTGCCGAACATCAGCCGTCCGCTGCGCTGCTCGGCCAGCATAATGCCGCCACGCTCGGCCTGGGTGGCCTGCGCAATTAAAATCAACGCTTGATCAAGCAGCTGCTGTGGATCAAGCGTTGTACTAAGCGCCCGCACGATGTGGTACAGATTCTCGGCCTGCCAGCGCGCCCGCTGCGCATCCTCGTTGGCGCTGCTCATTTCGGCGGCGGTCTGCTCTAGCCGCTGGGCCAGCCGCGACTGCATGCTGGTCGTTTCAAGCGCGGTGGCCCCTTGGGCCGCCAGCAGCTCTAGCAGCGGCACGGCCTCGCTCAGCCGCTCCTTGGCATTCGGCTCCTCGGCTCCAATCGCCAGCAGCCCAATGATCTCGTTGGCATTGTTGTGCAGCGGCAGCAGCACGTAGCGCTCGCTCTCCAGCGCTCGAAACGGCAGCTGGTCCACAAGGAAGGCGCGGTCGCCAACCCGCTGGTCTTCGCGCCACAGCGGTGCGATCTCGCTCCACGTGAGATCGATGCCCTCCGAGGCTCCTAGCGTCTGCCCGCTGGCCCCCAGCACTACCTCGAGCGTGACCAGACCGGCGCGCCAATCGACGTTCGCGATCGCTGCGTACTCGAACGGCCCCACCGCCTTCGCTGCACTCACCAGCTCTTCGAAGATATCGCGCCGTCGCGTGGTCGTACGCAGCCGATCACACGCCCGCGTGAGTCGCTGAATCGTCGGCGTCGCGCTGCCTGCACTGCTCGTCTTAGCCACGCTCACCGGCGGCACGCGGATGGCTGTTCGCGCCCAGTAGGCCACCAGCGCCAGCATCGCGCCGCGCAGCACCAGGTCCGGCAGCAGCGTGCGCATGCTTACCGTCGGCGTGTTCAGCGCCACCGCCGCCCAGATGGCCCACACCGCCGCGAGCACAGCCCAGATGCGCCAGCCGCTCAGCACTGTCGCCACACTCAGCGCGGCCACGATCAGCAGCAGCCACAGCGCCGAGCTGGCCTCGCTCAGCAGCACAACCGCTAGACAGCTGACCGCAATTAGCAGCGCAGCCATCCAGTCGTCTTGACGCTTCCGATCCAGCAGCCATGGCAGCAAGCCTGCAAGCACGACCAGCAGACCCGCGCTGATCCAGATCCGCCACGCCTCAACTCTGAGCAGTGGTGTGTAGGCCGCAAGGCCAAGACATAGCAGGCTGGCAGCGCGAACCAACGGTGGTACTCGGGCAATTAATGTGGCAAAGCGCGAAGAAGAAGACATAATAGCAGTTCCTCGTGGTTGGCTGTAGCGCCATTATACTACACGCGCTTATACTCTGGCGCAGGCTGGCTCCAGGCCAAAGGGGCTACCTTCGACCTGGGCCATTGTTTGAGAGGAAGGGCGGGGTTATTTTTGGAGATGCGGGAGGTAGGTTGAGTACAACCCGGCGCTATAGTCAATCGGCAGATCATTGCCCTGAACGATGCCGAGAGGGTTGTAGCTCGCTATTTGAGGAAAAACATAGCCTAGCTTCGGGTTCTGCAGTCGCCGCACTAAGATCTCGCTCAAGATTGTGCGATAGTCGGTCGTCACCGCTAGATCCACCCGGTTGTCCAACTGTTCGTTTGCTAGCCCTGGCCACGTGCCGTACATGCGCCCGCCGTTGACGTTGCCGCCAAGCACCAGCGCCACATTCCCATGCCCATGATCGGTGCCGTCGGAGCGGTTGGCCTTCAGCCGCCGCCCAAACTCGCTCATCACTACCACTGTCAGCCGACTG
This sequence comes from Herpetosiphonaceae bacterium, assembly GCA_013538855.1. GTDB lineage: Bacteria > Chloroflexota > Chloroflexia > Chloroflexales > Herpetosiphonaceae > OHK22. The sequence goes on along the minus strand of JABXJS010000037.1, from coordinate 25,991 downwards.
TGATACGCCGCCAGGTCGTTGTAGAACGCCCCCAGCGCCCGCGAAAGCCCGTCGATCATGTTGCTGATGACACCGTTCTGCGACTCGTGCGTGTCCCAGCCGCCAAAGTCAACCGTCGCGATCTCTAGCCCTAGATCAAGCTTGATCATCTGCGCGATCGCTTTAAGCGAGTCCACCAGCCCACGCACGTAGCTGTCGGTCGGGTATTCAACATCGGGCACGTAGGGGTTGGCCGGGTTTTGCGCCTGCACTGCCGCGATGGTGTCCAGCGTGCTCTTGCCTGCACGGTGCAGTATGCTGTTGCCGTTGTACATCACCCGCAGCGCGTCTTGCTGCAGCGGGCCATACTTGTAGTGCCCGTTCAGCTTGAACCCTGGCACGGACGTTGTCGCTACCGCATCGACGCTGCCGAGCAGCGAGGCTGGCATGCTCGCCGATGCCGCCATCGCTGGCAGCACTGCGTCGGGGTTGATCGCCCGCAGGTGCCGTGTCAGCCAGCCGGTGCTGGTGTTTTTGTCCTCCGGCGTGCCGCGCTCCATGTAGTCCATGGCGTCGAAGTGCGAGCGCGTGCCGTTGGTCAGCCCACACGCATGCACGATCGCGAGCGCTTGGCTGTCATATAGCTCTTTCAGTGCGCTGGCCTTCGGGTGCAGCCGAAAGTCGATGTTGGCCAGCGGATTGCTCAGCAGCAGACCGGCGTTCGTGCCTGTGTTCTCGACCCGCAGTGCGCCGCGCGCTGCCACGTAGTCAGCATCATCGGTCGGTGCAACCAGCGTCAGTCCGTCGCAGCCGCCGCGCAGAAAGAGCACCACCAGCGTGTCCCGCGTTGTTGGCTGATGCGGTGCCGCAAAGACCAGCCCGCCAATGCGTCCACCAGCCATCGCGGCAATCGCCGAGCTACGCTACAGCCGATTAGAAAATCTCGTCGCGTTATGCCCATTGACTCGCTCCCACAGCTAGCGCCACTGAAAATCTGGCGTCATGGCGATCAGCATCACAAGGTTGTTGATCCGGTTGGTCAGATCGGTGTCGCTGCCGACAGGCGCTTGATCCACTGGCTCGCCCTGCGCCATAAAGCTAAGCAGCTGCTCGTAGGTGCTCGCGTCGACGCTGTAGCCAAGCATGCGACTCACCCAGTAGTCAACGATTTGACGGCTGGTGGTCGCCGTCGCTGGGATCTGCGCCCGCAGATCAAACGTTGCTGCGCCAAAGCTGCTCGAGTAGAGCGCATACAGGGTGTTCCAGTTTTGCATAATCGTGTTGGTGCTGAGCCACGCTGCCGCGATATCCGGCATGCCTGTTGGTGTCGGCCAGTCGAACATCGCGTAGCCGGTCTGCCCTAGCCGGTAGAAGAGGCTGCTGTTTGGCGTGACCTCTGCGCCAATCGCCCGTAAAAATGCAACTTGCAGCTCAAATGGGCGCTTGACTTTTTTGCCCCACGTTGCGCTAAACTCCGCCGAGAGAATAATCGTGCGCAGCGTTTTTTGGATCTGCGCGGCGTCATCAACGTTCGCAAGCCATACCGCTACCGCTTGCTGCACCAAGCTCTCCGCTGGTTGATCGGCAACAAGCCGTTGACATAACTTTTTGCAGATGTGCCGCGCTGTGCCTGGGTGCCGCGCCACCAGGTCCAGCACATCATGCCCATCCTGCAGCGGCGGCGCGTTATGCAAAAATTCGGTCGCGAGCACGCGCTTCTGGGCGTTGTCGTGCCAGCCGTCATAGTACATGAACTCGCCAGTGTCCGGCAGGTAGCTGCCGCTGCCCACATACTTGCCGTCGGCGATGGTCCAGCCTGTGAAGGCCCGCGCTGCCTCGTAGACATCGACGTCAATGTAGCCCGCTGGGCTGCCCTCCTGCGCGCCTGGCACATCCTGCCAGCGATCATACAGGTCATTAAAGTAGTTGTCCGAGCCAAGCGTGTGCAGCTCAAATAGCTCGCGCGCGTAGTTCTCGTTGGCCGGCCCGTCGCGACTGGTCGCATTGTCAAGGTAGTACTGCATCGCGATGCTCTGTGCGACCGCTTCGAGCAGGTCGCGGAATTTGCCAAAGCAGTGGGGCTTGATTGCGCCATACACATACAGCGGCCATGTCGCGGCGATCCGCGAGTCCGCGCGCGTGTTCACGTTGAAGTGGTTGAGCCAGAACTCCATCAGCACTTCGCGTAGCTGCCACTTGCTGTAGATTGCCCGTAGCCATGTCGCGGCGCGCACTTCATCCACCGGTCGGTAGCGCTCGGTGAATGAGCCATGCTTTGAGCGCTGCCAAAGCACGTCGAGCGTCTGATCAAGCGTCTCCAGCGGGCGGTCTTCGTCCACTGCTGGATAGTCTGTGCCGGCTGCGTATTGGATATGTAGCGTCGCCGTCGCAATGCGCGCTAGACAGTCAGCGTCATCGCTGTCGTTGGGGTTAAGCTGCTCGTCTACATACGCTGCTAGCCCCATGGTTTGTACCCGCTCGATGTCGCCTGGGCGTGGCCCGTAGGCAATGCGATTCAACGCGATGACTTCCGCTGTCGGCATGGTCGCAGGCGCGCTGTTCAATACATGCGCTTGCGCATGCTGTGCTGCGCCTGTCGCTTCCACGAGCGGCGGCTGATCGATGTCCAGCACGCTGCCTGCCAGCACCGCGGCGCTGCCACCTAGAAACGCTCGACGTGAAATATCCATAACCAGCCTCACATTAACTAATTTTTAATTAGAATACTGGCTTTTACTTTGTCTCTCAAGCGTACTAAAGTCCTATTTTTATATTTATTAATCAATGAAATGGCGTTTAAATGTTAGGTTCATGGTGTTGATGATCACGCTGTGGCTAGCCCGCCAGCCTGCGTGCAGAGCGCCTGCGTCGTTGCTGGCCCGCTCGTTATTTGCGCCAGGGCCATGCTGCGCCGCCCAGCGCCGCCGTGCGATGGCGTGAGCAGCGCGTTAAGCTGCTAGCCTAGCAGCTGTTGGCGGCTCCAGCATGGCCCTGGCGCAACTTTGTGCACTCTATAGACAAAATAGCAAGAGGTGGAGTGGAAAGCGCAGCGGCTATGCCGCAGGCGGCTGAGGGGAGCGGCTGTGCTGGCCTGCGACACGGTAAAACACCATGCCCAGCCCAATCGTCAGCCAAAACAGCGCCACCATATGCGCGAACTCAATATTGAAGAAGTAGTGATCGAGCAGCCCAATCGCCAGCGCGGCGATAATCGCTGCCTGAATCGCCAGCAGCGCATCGCTCTGATCCCGCGAGCCACGGCGGATTGCCGCCGTCGTGAGACCAAAGAATGCCGCGCAGCAGAGCACAAACACGGCCAGTCCACTGAGCCCCATCCGCGAGGCAATCGTCAGATAGATGCTGCTCACCCCGGTTGTCAGGTCAATCGACGGAGCCGAGCCAAAGCCCACACCAAACCACGGGTACTCCCGAATGATCGCCAGTGCGTTGCGAAACTCGGCCAGTCGCATCTGGTTGGCTTGATCACGGAACTGCACGCCCTCGACTACGCGCTCGATGAAGGCACCGCCCTTGCCCAGCACAACAATCGCGATCAGGCCCAGCACGCCAACGCCGATCAGCACACGCCATAGTCGCCGGTAGCGCACAATCGCCAGAAAGAGCGTCGCGAGCACAAAGCCACCCAGCGCTGCCCGTGACTGCGTCAAGAATACGGCGAGCGCCATCAGCCCGGTCGCCGCCCAGGCCCACTTGCGCGGCAGCACTGGCCGTGCTGCTAGTGCTTGTGCCAGCGCCAGCGCGCCGAGCAGCGCCACCAGCCCGCCAAACGCGTTCGGGTCCACCGACGTGCCGATCGCCCGCTCCACGCCAAAGGGGTTGTCCTCTACATAGCGCAGCACGCGGCCGCTGTTTGGATAGCCAATCGGTGCGAGGCTTACGAGCATGCGCAGCGCCAGCGAATCGGGGGCCACCCACAGCGCAATGCCGATGAGCGCTGCCACTGCGCCGGCGCTGATCAGCACGCGCAGCAGCCAGCGCGCCTGCTCCTCGGTGTGGATGGCGTTGATGATGCCCCACATAAGACCCACGCTAAGCAAAAACTTAAAGTAGTTGTGCGCGGTTAGGCTATCAGGGTGCCCAGCTGAGCCAATTAAAAACGAAAATACCGAGAGTGCTACCAGCAGCAGCACGCTCGGTGTCATAAAGCTCCAGCGCAGCGGCTGGTCGGCCTGTACTAGCCCGCGGATAATCAGCATGCCATAGAGGCCGAGCAGCGCTAGCTCAAGCAGCGTGGGCGTAATACCGACTTTAAACGGCAGGGTGCCAAACGGTAGCAAGGTTGCTGCGCCCACGACCGCCAGTACCAGCCCGTTGATCGAGCGGGCCAGCCACAGTACAAGCAGGCAGCCGAGCAGGCCAGCGGCCACCACCAGCGGCGGAGCCAGTGCAGCAGCACTGCCAACGCCGACAGCCGCCAGCACTCCGCCGCCGATGAGCAGCGCAGCCCGGTTGTCGCTGTCGCTCCGGCCCTGGCGTAGCACTAGCGCGCCCCTGCTAGGGCCACTCCGTGTTCGGCAAGCCAAGCGTAGATGCTGCTCAACACCTGTGGTAGCGTGGTGGATGTATCGACAGTCAGCAGGGGTGTAGTGATTGGGTACTGCACGAGGTGCTGGGCACGAAAGCGCGGGCAGCGCTCGCGAAACGTCGCCCAGTCCACAACCCGATGGCCAGCGGCTAGCTGGGCCGGATCGGACTTGCGCTGCTCAATCCGCTGTTCCCAAAGAGAATAGTCAGTGAGGGTGGTTTCTAGCACCAACAACATCGCCCCCGTTGCTTGAGCAAGGGCGCAGGCATTGGCGTATGATTCAAGATAGGCCAATGGGCTGTCGCAGATAACATCAAGACCGAGGGAGAGTTGGCGATGTGCAACCGCAAACATTGCTTCGTAGGACAGTGGCCCGGAGTCACAGTGTCCATGGAGCACATCTTTAATATCGTCTTTGTCGACTAAAGGCCAGCGTAGATTGCGTGAAAGAGAGCGGGCCAGCGTTGTTTTGCCTGTGCCAGGCAAACCTTTGAGAGCTAGCAAATACATCAGGCATCAATGCATAAATTCAGAGAAAACAAAGGGCCAGAACAAAACCCATTATCTGGCCCACTGTAACTCTGAAAGAGTGCCTAGACGAGGTGGGCTAGCTCGTTTGCGGTGCGTTTCATATCCAGGAAGATCAAGCCAAGTTTTGCGCGGCTTTGTGCTAGTGCGGTTAGCACGGCATCTTCACCGATAGAAATGAGAATAACATAGCCCTCTTCGCCCTGGACAAACACAAGGCTCAAGGCTCCACGTCGCAATTCGCCAGCGATTCGCTCGCCCAGCGACAGCATTGCGGCGCTCATTGCAGATACGCGATCCTCTTCCACATCGTTGGGAAGGTTCGACGCCATGATCAATCCGTCGACGCTGACGACGGCCGAGGCTTCGATGTCAGGCGTATTCATCTGCAGTGCCTTGAGATGCCGCACCATCTCTTCGGTTCTGGTTGCCATGCAACTCCTCCTTGGGCCGTAGGCCGGCGTGGAATCTATAATGGATGACTTGGAACGAGCAGCCTTCAAGCGGGTTGGCCGTCTGCGCCATTCTACTACATCTTTAGCCAAATATCAACTGCATATAGCAATGCAAAGGGATATTTAGCACCGTCGGTGTTTTGTGCGAAGTGTGGATTGATGAATGATTGCTTTTGGACCAACCTACCGTGTTCGTAATCGGCGCTCGGTGCTTAAAATTGTATCATCAATTGGTTGGCCGTTGATCACACTTCGCACCATTGTGGCTAAATCATCCCAGCTTGTATTAAACAGCGGGCTTGTGGGCCAAGCGCGGCCTTGATCAACCGCTTGGTCGATTATGGTTTGCAGCGTATCGTCGGCAGCGGGTAGATCGCGCCGCACCGTTGGTAGGCCAGCCTCGCGCAGGGTTGTTTGTGACGTGGCGCTCACAAGGTAGCGCATCAGGTCCAGCGCGACCATGTGCTGATCCGGCTGGCTGCGCGGGTTAAGCGCCAAGATATTTGAGCGCACCAGCGGCACTGGCGCTTGCCCTGTCTGACTCAAGCGTGGGAGTGGCTGGATGCCTGTGTTATCGCCCCAGAGCTGGCGATAGTCAGGGATGTTGCGCGCCCAGTCGATTGTCATCACTGTGCTGCCGCTCTGGACTGCTTGGCTCACCGCGCGATGATCGTTACGCGCCAGCAGTGCCGGGTCAAAGGCGAGATCGCGCAGCCAGCCAAGCCAGTTGGCAGTGGCTGTGTAGCTGCTGGTTGCTAGCACAAGATTGTTGTCAGCATCGTAGAACTGGCCACCCCAAGCCGCCAGATATGGCTCGGTGAAGTACAGCGCAAGATTATAGGCTAACCCGACCTGCCCGCTACCGCTGAGGCTCCGCGCAACCTGTAGCAGGTCATCGGTGGTGTTTGGCGGCGCACCACTCGGAAATACATTTGCGCGATAGTAGAGCACGGGCACATTGAGGCTCAGTGGCAAGCCATAGAGCCGCCCGGCATAGCGCCCGCTGTCGACAGCAACCGGCGCTAGCTCGGCCAGTGTCTTGGCATCAATATCGCTGCTGAGATCGCTGAGTAGGCGTTGATCAGCTAACCCGCCGATCCAGCGGTTTTCTGTGAGCAGCACGAGGTCAGGTGCACCGCCAGCCAAAACGGCGCGACGGTAGTCCTCGAACAGGCTGGCTCCATGGCCCACAACCTGAACCTCAATGTTGGGATGGTCGCGCTGGTAGTCGATGATGAGCTGCTGCAAGAGTTGGTCGATGGCGTTGCTTTCGCCATGCCAGAAGGTGATGACGGTGCGCCCCTCTGGCTGCGCCGGGGTGGTCGTGGGTGCAGGCGTAGGCTCGCGGGCAGTGCTGGCACACCCTGCGAGCCATAGCAGAAGGATCAGCAGTGTCAACCCGCGACGTTTCACAAGTACCTCTGATTTGATTTATCCCTTTGCAAAGGCATAAATCTTGCTTTTTGGCTCTGGCAAGTATACCATGTGGCTGTATGCAGCGCAAGAAATCGGCCTGCCGCATAGATTTGCGAGTTAGGCCGGTTTCGTGTATTCTATCGGTTGCAGCATACGCGGCTGTAGCTCAGTGGATAGAGCATTGGTCTTCGGAACCAAGTGTCGGGGGTTCGAGTCCCTCCAGCCGCGCCACAGCCCCTAGTGCAGGGGCTTTTTTGTTGGGCGCTTTGCCGTGTAGATCTGCAGCGCCAGGTGCTCCAGTGCGTTGATCAAGCGCTCCATTGTGGCAAGCAGTTGCTCAAGCTGCACACCGTCGCTGGTGTGGCTTAATGTTTCGATCTCTGCTTGGACTGTCTCAACCCAGCGCTGCAGTATCACCATACGTCGCTCTAAGATGTCGAGCATCGGAGCACCTCTTCTTTCCTCGGTTGGTCGCTTAAATCATCCTCACCGCTGGCAATGACACTCCCTGTCACATCGCTGAGCTACACTGCACATAGAGCATGGAGCTGATGTTTGATCAAGGGGTGAACAGTGCGTACACTTAATCCAGTGCAAACCTACCAACGGTATCCCTCACCTTTAGCAGTAGCTGTGATTGCCGTCTTGATTGCGCTTATCGCTATCACTGCAACGATGCGGCCTGCACCACTGCGCACGGCATTTCACGCTGCCACAACTGCTCAGGTACACTAATCCTACCGCTGCTGAAACTGGGGGCTGTTGACACAGGCTTGCCGTTATCTTTAACAATAGCGACGAAGCAGGAGGCGGTCAATGGTCTCTGGGTGGACGAACTGGGCCATCGTTGGTCTAATCGTAGCTGTGAACATAGCCTTAGCTTGGCGTGTCGGGCGTACTCCGTTTGTTCGATTGGGGCTAAGTTTGGCGTACAGCCTTGTTGTGCTGGGGGTTGGCTTCGGCAGCTTAGCCATATTTCTTGGCCTGGCGCGCTTGATCAACCCAAGCTTAATGGATACGCTGCGGCTATGGTGGCTGCCAGTTACTGGCTTTGGCTGGCTCTGTTCAGCCACGCTGGTTTGGCTACGGCTACGCAAGTTCAATTAATAAATGACGACCTCCAGAACAAGCTGGAGGTCGTCGTCTGTGCTAGCGATATCGACTAGCGCGGCATAAGTAGGCCATAGTTGCCGTCGTGGCGGCGATAGACCACACTAATTTTCTCGGTCTCGGCATCGCGATACACAAAGAAGGAGTGCCCGAGCAGCTCCATTTGCTCAATCGCCTCATCGCTGAACATTGGGCGCAAGGTTAGCTCCTTCGAGCGTATGATCTGGCGCTCCTCGCTAGGCTCATCGCTTGGCTCAAGCTCGGGCAGCGGTGCAGCGATGATTTGACCAGCGCCAGAGCGGCGCAGCTTGCCGCGGCGGTAGTGCTTTTCTTTATAGCGGCGAATCTGGCGCTGGAGATTATCGTTGACCTGATCAACGGCCGCCATCAGATCTTTGTCACGCTCTTCGGCACGAAGGATCACGCCGTGGTCTCCGATCAATGTTACTTGTACGGTGTATGTCTCACCCCGACCGCGCAGCGTTTCAAAGCGGCACTCTACTTTAAGGTCGTTGATTCCATCCATAAAGCGTTCTAGCTTGCTCAGCTTTTCTTGGATCTGTTCACGCTGCGTCTCATGGAGTTTCATGTTGCGACTTTTAATGGTCCATTCCACGACGAGCCTCCTTCAAACATGATTGCGAACGGCTAAAACCGCACCAGCCTCCACCCCATCTGGGCTGAAGGCTGGTGCATTGCTCCACCAAAAGTGTGTGAGCTTGTTGGATCATTGAGACATCCTCATCCTGTAGGGCTACTCCAGCTGTGATCGTGTAGTGAGAATGAGGTGGACTGGACCGCTTCGCGGTCGTCGTCCAAGTAACCAACAGCGTCCGGTTCGGCAACGTGCCAATGGTGATTTCCACACTGCGGGCAACCGACTTCGCCGCGCTCATACGGCTGCCAGTTGCTGGTATACCCGCTGTAGCCACACATTTCGCAGGAATATGCAACGATCATCATTGCCTCCTTTCGTCACGGTGTGTAGCTCACTGTGGAGCATGCTTTATTCTACTACGGGCCTGGGTTGGTTTCAATGCTTTTTGATTAACGTGCTATAATGATTTCACCACCAAAATGGTCCCGCATCCCCCCTGGGAGCGGGTTTTTTGCTGTATTTTTGCTACTAGGAGCCGGGTACCGCTTGTTGTGCACATGATCGAGGTGTCACCATGATTTGGCTGTTGATTGTTGGTAGTGTGAGCGCACTGATGATTGTGCTCTGGATTTTTAATCGTGTGGCTTGGGGCGGTGGCGTAACCTTGAAGCCGTATGATATCTTACACCAAGCCCTTGAGGCACCAGCGCCTGCTCCAGATCAACGCCCACTTGTGCCCCTCGAAGATCGTGAGAGCCTTGTGCTGCGCTGCGCTCAGTGCACGTTTATGCGCACACTCCCTCCCTTCGCCGGGCTTTCGGCGCAGATGAGCGCGCTAACGCTAGAGCTGGCTCAGCAGCAGGTGCGCCAGAAGCCTTGCCCTGATTGTGGCGATCTGCTGCGGCTGTGGGTGCGGCGCGATGTTTGGCGACAAGCGACCGCTGGCGAGCTTGCGTTTAGCGTGTTTCGCCATGGCGCAACTGTCGAGATTGAGTACAATGGGCGCGTCTATACGGCGCTGAATGACATACCAGAGCCTCAGCAAAGCCAGATCCGGCCCTTGCTGAAGCTGGAAGAGGAACCAAGATGATTGTTCGCGGAGCAGCTGCGGATATTCAAGAAAACCGTGCTGGCATGCTTTCGGCAGCGCAGACCGAGCAGCTACAAGCATTGCGCCCGTTTCAGCTGGCGGTTGTGCCAAGCCTGCTGGCTGGCGTGGCGCTGATGATCTATGGCGGCATTCGCGCTGATGTGATCGGCTGGATCGTGCTCGCTTTGGGTGCCTACTTAGCGCTGAGCGGCTGGCGGCGCTATCAGCAGCGGCAGGTGCTAAAAAAAGGCGCGGTGCGCTCGTTCGTGGGCCTGCTGGAGCGCATCCGGCCTAGCCCGCTGCGCATGTTCGAGGGCGAGTTGATTATCGACGGCCAGTCGTTTGTGCTCTTGTCCGGCCTTGGCGCTGCCGAGCTTCAGCCTGGCTCGCGCTATCGCGTGTTTGTGGTCGAGGGCTTGGCGCGCATGGGCGTGATTGTTGGTATGGAGGTCGTGTGAGCAAGCGGCGAACTCGTCGACCATCATCTGAGCAAGTGGCGGTTATCAAAGCGCAGCAGGCGAGCCAAGGGGAACAAGTGTGGGGCGATCCAGCAGCGCTGCCCGCCAATCGACAAGGTCGGCTTACCACGGCGCAGCATTCAGCGATCTTGAAAATATCGATTTTCGAGCCGTGGCTGCGGCTGGTGTTTGGCACGTTCTTTCTGGTGTTTGCGCTCTCGCAGCGCCCAAGCAGCTGGCAGTTTTGGCTGGCTATGGCGGTAACAGCATTTACGCTGGGCACGGCGATCAACGGCCTGCTGGCACGCTCGCGCCTCAAACATGCTCAGGTTGAGGTCATCGAGGGCGTACTGACAGAGGTGCGGCCGCAAAGCGCCAACGCTGTTGCAGCAACACTGCACCGCGAGTCACTGTATATGTTCTTGCTCAAGGAGGAACATACGACGTATCCGCTGCCAAAGGCTGAAACAGCCTATCGCTTCTATGTTGTGTTTGGTGTGATTCGGCCCGGTATCGTTGTGGCGATCGAAACGTTACCCAATCAATAAGCGTATTTTTAGGAGGCTCTATGCTTGATATTCGTTTGCTGCGTGAACAGCCCGATCTGGTGCGCGAAGGCTTGCAGAAAGTCGGCCGCGACCCTGATCTGGTGGATCAAGTGTTGCAGTTAGACCAGCAGCGGCGCGAGATTATCAGCGAGACCGAGCAGCTGAAGGCCGAGCGCAATGCTGGCTCAAAGGTTGTGGCGAAGCTGAAGGATAAGGCCGAGCGCGACGCTAAAATCGCCGAGATGAAGGCGCTGAGTGATCGTATCGCCGTGCTCGACGGCCAGATGGCCGCAGCCGAGGCCGCCTTCGAGGCAGCAATGCTCGATCTGCCCAACCTGCCCGATCCGAGCGTTCCTGTTGGCACAAGCGAGGCCGACAATGTTGTTGTGCGCACCGAGGGCGAGTTGCCACGGTTTGACTTTGAGCCAAAGCCGCACTGGGAGCTTGGTGAGGCCCTCGGTATTCTCGACTTCGAGCGCGGCATCCGCATGAGTGGGTCGCGCTTCTATGTGCTCAAGGGGCTGGGGGCGCGCATGCAGCGGGCGCTGATCACGTGGATGCTCGATATGCACCTTGATCGCCACGGCTACACAGAGATCATGCCGCCTTACATGGTCAAGACGGCGGCGATGGTTGGCACCGGCAATCTGCCAAAGTTTAAGGATACGCTGTTTCACATCGAGGACACTGACCTGTGGCTGATCCCAACCGCCGAGGTGCCGGTGACGAACCTCTATCGCGATGAGATTATCGAGCCAGGCACGCTGCCGCTGTACCATGTGGCCTACACGCCCTGCTTTCGCAACGAGCAGATGAGCGCAGGCCGCGATGTGCGCGGGATCAAGCGGCTCTATCAGTTCGATAAGGTTGAAATGGTTAAGTTTGTGGAGCCGCACACCAGCGCCGATGAGCTACAGCAGCTAATTAGCGATGCCGAGGATATCTGCAAAGGCTTGAAGATTCCATATCGACTGCTTCAGCTGTGCACCGCCGATCTGGGCGTTGCGATGAACAAGTTCGATCTTGAGCTGTGGTCGCCTGGCGTTCAAGAGTGGCTCGAGGTCTCGTCGTGTGGCAACTTTGGCGACTATCAGGCCCGGCGGGCGAATATCCGCTATCGGCCAGAGGCGGGCGCAAAGCCGGAGTTTGTGCACACGCTCAATGGCTCTGGCCTAGGCGTGCCACGTGTGATGATTGCGATCATGGAGAACTACCAGCAGGCCGATGGCTCGATCATGGTGCCCGAGGTGCTGCGCCCATACATGGGCGGCATCGAGCGGATTACGGCGGCTACAACTTAATTTCGATGCGGAGAACCCGCCGACGGTTCTCCCGACCCGAGCGTAGCGCCAGGCAGGTGCTAGGCTCGAGAAAGGATTGCCGTGGAAGCATTTGCCCAAGCAGAAACCCTGGTGATCGAGCTGCTGCTCGTCGTGTCGCTGGTGGCGATCGTCGTGCGGCGCTTGAAGATACCGTATACAGTGGCGCTGGTGGTGGTGGGTCTGCTGATCACCTTTCAGCAGTCGGTGTCGCTTGAGCTAACGCCGGAGCTGATCCTGGCGCTGTTTGTGCCACCGCTGATCTTCGAGGCCGCGTTTCACCTTGAGTGGAAGCGGCTGCGCGAGTCGCTGCCGGCGATCTTGGTGATGGCGGTGCCTGGTGTGCTGCTAACCACCTTTATCGTTGGCGGCATCGTCGCCTTTGGTGTTAATCTGCCGCTCTCGGTGGCGTTGGTGTTTGGCGCGCTGATCGCGGCAACTGATCCGGTGGCGGTGGTGGCGCTGTTCCGCTCGCTCGGCGTGACCAAGCAGCTCGCTGTGCTCGTTGAGGGCGAGAGTCTCTTTAACGACGGTACAGCGATTGTGACCTTTAACCTGGTGGTCGCAGCAGCGCTGGCACAGTTCGGCCTAGGCGGCGAGCACTTTGATCTGCTTGGCGGCATCGTGGACTTTGTGCGCGTGTCGGCAGGCGGCATCGGCATCGGCATGGCGCTCGGGTGGATTGTCTCGAAGCTCATCGCGCGCATCGACGACTATCTGATCGAGACGACGCTCACCACGGTGCTAGCGTTTGGCTCGTTTCTGCTTGGTGAGCGGGTGCATGTCAGCGGAGTGCTGGCAGTGGTGGCGGCTGGCATTATGTGCGGCAATATTGGGCCGCAGGGCATGTCGCCGACAACGCGCATCGTGCTATTTAACTTTTGGGAGTATCTGGCCTTTATCGCCAATTCGCTCGTGTTTTTGCTGATTGGCCTGGACGTGAATATTCCACAGCTTGCGGCGAATATCGGGCCAATTGTGGTAGCGGTTTTGGCCGTGGTGGCCAGCCGCGCTGTGGCGGTCTATGGCCTGACAGCTTTAGCGAACTGGCGCTGGCGACGGGTGCCGCTGCGCTATCAGCATGTAGTGTTTTGGGGCGGGCTACGCGGCGCGATCAGCCTTGCGCTGGTGCTGAGCCTGCGCTTTGACTTCCCACACCGCGACCTGCTGCGGGTGATGGCCTTTGGCGTTGTGCTGTTTACGCTGCTGATCCAGGGCACGACTATGCAGGTGCTGCTGGCGCGGCTTGGCCTGGTGCACCGCGCCGACGAGGAGCTGGAGTACGAGCGCAATCATGGGCGGCTGATGGCGCTGCGCGCCGCCCGTGATCGAGTGAAGAATATGTACCAGAGCGGCCTGATCTCGGCCTCGACCTGGGAGGAGCTTGCGCCAACCTACGAGCAGGCAATTGAGCAGCAGGTTGCCGCGCAGCGCCTGCTGCTCCAGGCGCAGCCTACGCTGCGCGAGGAAGAGTTTAACGATGCGCGACAAGAGGGCCTGCGCGCTCAGCGGGCGATGCTGGCCTCGATGCTGAGCCATGGCATGCTGTCGGAGGCCGTGTACGGCGAGCTAATATCTGAGGTTGACGCGGCCTTGATTGGTGAGCCGCTAGAAGAGCTACAGCTCCAGGTGGAGGGATAATGCTGATTGATCTCCATATCCATACAATCGCGACGCCGCATCACTCGTTCTGGGAGCCAGAGGCGCTGGTTGCAGCTGCAAAAACGGCTGGTATTGCTGTCATCGCAGTATCTGATCACAACACCACCGCCAGCGTGGCCGCAGTGCAGGCGGTGGGCGCGGCGGCTGGCGTGCGTGTGATCAGCGGCGTTGAGCTAGACACAGCCTTCGCAGGCAAACTGTGGCATACGCATCTGTACAACGTTGATCCTGCTGCGCCAGCGGTGCAGGCGCTATGTACCGCCGTGGTGGAGCGCAACCGTGCCGACGCACAGGCGCTAGCCGCGAGCATGCGCGCACAAGGCCACAGGCTGCCATGGCTGGAGGAGGTGGAGGCTCAGCGCGCACCCAATCTCGCCGATGTGGCCCATGCGCTGGTCAAAGCGGAGGTGTGGCCACGTGAGGCGGGCGTTGAGGATGAGGCGGCTGGGATGGCCTACTTGCTGCGCCATCAGCCAGCAGCATATAATCCGCTCTCGGTGGCCGAGGTGATCGCTGTGGCCAACGAGCTAGGCGGGCTGGCGATCTTGGCGCATCCAGGGCGCAGCAAGAGCGTGTATGCCATTCCGGCGGATGCAGCTGACATCGCGGCGCTGGCGGCGGCGGGCCTGCACGGCCTAGAGGTGTACTATCCAACGCACACGCCAGAGCAGGTGGCATTCTTCCGTGAGCAGGCGGGCAAGCATCAGCTGTTGATTACCGCCGGCTCGGACTCGCACGGGCCACGTGACGGCCTGCGCGGCGTCGATGCGCAGCTGTGCCAGGAGTTTTTGCAAACAGTAGATCTGAAGATCTAAAAATTTAAGTTTGGTTAGGAATCTCGTAAAGAATACCCGTTATACTATGATGGGTATTCTTTATTCTTTAAGGACAGAACGCTATGGCCAACTCCCCCGATGCGATTCTCAACGACCCTCAGCGACTACAGCGGCTGCGCGATTTAGGGCTGGTCAACGACTTGATCGACCCAGCGCTTGATCGTCTGACACGTCTAGCATCGAAGATTTTAAATGCGCCGGTCTCGTTGGTCTCACTAGTTGAGTCAGACCGCCAGTTTTTTAAGAGCTTTGTTGGTCTGCAGGAACCCTGGGCCTCGCGGCGTGAGACACCGCTCTCGCACTCGTTTTGTCAGCATGTTGTGACATCGGGCCAGCCGCTGGTGGTGGACAATGCGCCAGAGACGGCCTTGGTGCGGGATAACTTGGCCATCCCCGACCTCGGCGTGATTAGCTACGCTGGCATGCCGCTGACCACCACTGACAACCTTCAGCTTGGCTCGTTCTGCGTCATCGACACGAAGCCGCGCCAGTGGACCGATGACGAGCTGGATATTTTACGCGAGCTGTCGGAGCTGGTCATGACCGAGATCAACCTACGCGCCGAGGTGCGGGCGCGCCAGCTGGATGCGGCGGAGCGCGAGCGCTTGCAGGCGGACCTGATTCGTCTCCAGGCCAATATCCTTGAGGAGCTATCGACGCCGCTCATTCCGATCACCGATGAGATCGTGGTTATGCCGCTAATCGGTTCGATCGACTCACGGCGCGTGAACAAGGTGATGGAGACGCTGCTTGAGGGCGTTGGTGCGCAGCGGGCGCAGATCGCCATTATGGATATCACCGGCGTGCCCGTGATCGACACGCAGGTGGCTGCTGTGCTATTGCGCTCGGCGCAGGCTGTGCAGCTGCTTGGTGCCGATGTCATGCTGACCGGCATTCGTCCCGAGATCGCTCAGACCCTGGTGAGCCTTGGTATTGACCTACACGGCATTACAACATTTAGCACGCTCCAGCACGGCATCATCGACGCGATGCGCAAACTGCGGATTCGCACCGGCTAGCGGTCTACAGCCGCACAGCGCCAAGCCTAGCATGCGCAGGTGAGCTGCCGACAGGCTGCATCGTCGGCGCTATAGATGCTCGTGCACAATATGCTCTAGCAGGCCATGGCAGGCGGCAGCGACCAGTTGATACACCGCATCGAAATCGCCAGTGTACCAGGGGTCGGGCACGCCGCGCCCACGTGGACCATCGGGGATAAAATCGAGCAGGTAGTGGATTTCTGGCGCTTGGCCATGAGGAAACACATGCTGCATATCGGAGATATTGTCGCTGTCCATAGCGACGAGCAGGTCGAAGCGCTCCGCATCGGCGCGGGTGAACTGGCGTGCAGCATGCTGCAGCTGAATGCCGTTCTGGTGCAGAATTTGCAGCGTGCCGTGGTGGGGCGGCTCGCCGATGTGATAGCGGCTAGTACCAGCGGAGTCAGTGGTGATGTGCGCGCTTAGCTCGCGCTGTGCGACGAGGTGTCGAAACACACCCTCAGCCATTGGCGAGCGGCAAATATTGCCCAAACACACAAAAAGTACCCGAACCATGACGATCCTCCTGCTGAATTAGTCTAGGTGCTATGATGCCACGGGTTGTGGCGGAAGCCAAATCGCAGCCTCCAGCCATGGTCTTGGCTGAAGGCTGCGTATGTGACTTACTGGCTACTAGGCGGCGGTGGTGTAGTGGCGATTGATCAGGTCATTTTGGAGCCAGAGCAGCTTCGTGAACGCGCGCACGGTGAGCTGTTCAGCGGCTGATGGCAGCTTCTGCGCATAGATCGTGATGATCAGCGCGTCGTTGACATAGCCAAGCAGCGCGTTGAGCTGCACCAGCGGGATGCTAATGCTCTTGCTGCCCGCCTCGGGGGTGTGGATTTTTCCAACCATATCGAGATACGCAACCATTTTGCTGTCGTAGGGTGCGGTAACAAGGCGCTCAAGGTAGCGCCCGAGATGCTGCTTACGAAACTGAATCTGGGGATGCTCAAGGGTGAGTTCAGCGAGCGACTGCGGCTGCGCGCCTTGAAAGCCAGACTGCGGCTGGAGAAAGTGGCGCCAGGTGCAATCGTACTGCGAGAGCTTGGTGTAGACGGCGTCGACCAGCGCTGGCACCAGTGGTGCTAGCCAGCTCGCGGCGCTGTGAATGGCCTCAACCTCGTCGGCGCTAAGCTGCATAAAAGCGCTGAGATACTGGAAGCGATAGGCGACATCTTGCTCAAGCCGCTGTTCGTCAATGTGTTCCATTGAGTCTCCTCGATACTAAATTGAACAACGTGTATGGCCTGGCGTACAACATCCAGGCCATACACGTTATTATCGCAGCAAATGGTGCGGGGAATATATCCGGTTGCGGCTTGATTTTAGCGCGCAGGAATAGGAATCAAGCGATAGCCGCCTGCGTCAGCGCTCCAGTTGAAGCGCAGCACCTCGCCGTGGGCTGTGCCGTCGCCAGCGAGCGGCAGCAGATTGATCAGGCTGGAGCTGCCAGGATCAAGCGCGACGAGGAAGGCGGTTGGTCCGGGCAAGTTGCCATCGCCGCTGAAGGAGATCAGCGGTGTGTCGGCGGCGATGATGCCCTGCGGCGCGATACTCAACCAGTTCTTGGCGAGCGGGCCATAGCCATCAACGATCATCAGCGACTCGATGGCCTGAGCGTTGGCCTGTAGAAAATCGTCGTTGAAGCTGGCGCTGGGCTGCACGCTAGTTGCGGTGTAGAACACCACATCGTTTGCGCCATCGCCATTGAAGTCGCCGCTGGTGAGCGTGTGCCACTCGGCTCCCGGCCAGTCGTTGCTGCTGTCGCCAGGCACAGCCTCGGCCCCAGCAACGCGCCACTGCTGATTTTCCAGCGCTACGCTGATGAGCGTCTGGCCAGTTGAGCCGTCGTTGTACTGCACATCGACGGGGATGAACACGGCGTCGGCTGGGCGATCAAGCGCTGGATGCACGATATAGTCATTGACCGGCATCTGTAGCAGGCCGAGCACATCGTTGAGCGGGCGTCCGCTGGCGACCTGCGCGCGCCGATCACTGGTGAGCAGCGCATCAACGGCGGCCATATCGCTGGTGTAGTGCTGCATCACCTGCTCGACCAGCGCCTGTGCCGCCGCATGGGCCTCCTCCAGCGGCTGGCTAGGCGTGAAGGTGAAGGGCGCGCTGGCCAGCGCCTGGTTGCTGTCGTCCATCACCACAAGGTAGACCTGCGTGGCGGTGATGCGCTCGCCAGAGGGCAGGCGATCAGGCATCACAACGGTTGTGCTCCAGCTGCCCTGCTCATCGGGGATGACGCTGGTCAGCGCCTCGCCGACTGGCTGGGGCAGGCCGATGCGCAGCACAATCGGCTGGCCAGGCAGGTAGCCAGAGCCGAAGACCTCGACCTGGGTGCCTGGCGCACCGCTCTGCGGTGTAAAGCCCAAGATCGGCGCTGGGCGATCTACCACCGCTGTCGGCTCAGCGCCAAACGGTGTGGGGGCGGCGGCGACTTGGGTTGGATCGCTTGCGCTGCCGGGCTGAACGGTGGCGCGCGGCGTGCGGGTGCCGAGCGTGCCGCCAGCCGCCGACTGCTCGCTGGCCGAGCCACAGGCGGCGAGGAGCGCCAGCAGCGCAATGCTCATGTAGAATCGCTGTAAAAAACGCATGGTTGAAGACTCCTTCTAGCAACAGAATGGGCTGGTAAATGCCAGCAAATGCTTGTGTAGAAGATCAACGCTGCTGATACAGGGGGCGTTCCGTGCGAGAGGTGACAGGTGGCTGGTGGGCTGGTGAGGGCGGGCTTACAGGCGAGCTGATCGGCAGCTGACACGCCGATCAGCTCGCCCGGGCGGCTTACTGCGCGGCGAGATAGGCGTCGCGCAGCAGCTCGATCGGGTGGCGGGTGGCGGCACCAGTGGCGTGGGTAATCTGCCAGCGACATGTTTCGCTGTCGCAGATAGCGGTATCGCTCGGATGCTGGTCGATCCAGCGAAAGAGCGGCGCGCCAACATCCATAGCGATCTGGTACTTCTCGGTTTTGAGGCCGTAGGTGCCGGCCACGCCGCAGCAGGTGGCCGCGCTGGTGTCGATTTTAAGCCCAGGAATGTAGCGCAGGATATCGCGAGCGGGCAGGCCGATGCGATGGGCCTTCAGCTGACACGGCGGATGATAGGGCAGCTGGGCATCGACTGGCCCGAGCTGGCGGTTGAACAAGCCTGCTTGATCGAGCAGGCGCAGGTACTCGAAAATATCGTAGGTGTTCTGGGCCAGCAGCTCGACCTCGGGGCTATGCCAGCCGAGCAGTTCGGGGGCCTCATCCTTTAATGTAAGCGTACAGCTGGTTGAGGTGCCAACAACGACATAGCCGCGGCGAATCCACTGGCCGAGGCTGCGCACATTGGCGCGGTGGTAGCGGCGCGCGGCGTTGAACTCGCCATTGGAGAGCATCGGCAGGCCACAGCAGCGCTGCGGCGCAATCACCACCTCGCAGCCGTTGCGCTGCAGCACCTCGAGCGCGGCCTGGCCCACATGCGGCTCATAGTAGTTAGTAGAGCAGCCGTGGAAGTAGACAACCTTGCGGCTGATGGTGCTGGAAGAGATATAGCGACCTTTGGGCATGGCCAGCTTGCCGTGCTCACGCCGAAACCAGCCGCGGAAGGTCCAGCCGGCCCAGCGCGGCAGCGGCGCACGGCGATCGATCTTGAACATGCGCTCGATTAGCCAGCGCACAGGCGGGCTGCTGAGCGTCCAGTTGGCGAGCGGCGCAAAGGGTGTGCCGAGGCGACCGAGCAGCTCAGAGCGGCCGAGCAGGCGATTGCGCAGCGGCATACCGCGGTCACGGACAATCTGGGCGCGGGCGCGGGCGTTCAGCTCGGCGATCGGCACGCCCGTGGGACAGACTTCGTTGCAGGCGCGGCAGCCCGAGCAGTAGTCGACCGAGTGATCCGGCGAGACTGCGGCGGTGGGGTTGCGAAAGCGCTGTGCTTGCGGGCCAACATACTTGGGGCCAGGAAAGCGATCCGTGACTGCTGACACTGGGCAGGCTGTGGTGCAGATGTTGCATTTAATGCAGTGATCTAGCCCCTGCTCTAGCACCAGCGCAATCCGATCAGCCATAGTGAGTACTCCTCAATCTAGACAATAACACACAAAGCTAGCCGTCTAAAATGTTTGTTTGTCTATTTGACAAAGTGACGACTGCTTGCTAGAATACGGCCACTACACAGAAGGAGGCCCCATGAATCGCACAGGCGGACTGACTGCTGATTTAAGCCTAATGCGTGAGCTAAATCGCGCCTTAGTTCTCCAGCTTGTGCGGCGCGAAGGGCGTATTTCGCGGGCCGATATCGCCAAGCAAACTCGGCTTAGCCGCTCCACTGTTTCGAGCATTATCACCGATCTGATTGAAGAGCGGTTAGTCACCGAGACTGGCATCGGCACCTCCAAAGGCGGGCGGCGGCCCATTATTCTCGAGTTTAACTACCAAGCGAGCTACATTATTGGCATTGAAGTTGGTCAGACGGCGATCGATGCCGTAATCACCGACCTGAATGCGCGGATTTGTCATCGGCGTCAGATGCCCTTCGACATCATCAAGGGGCCGAAGGATGGCATGCCGCAGATCAAAGCGCTGATCAACATGATGCTCGCTGAGTCGCCGGTAGGTCGGGGCAAGATCAGCGCGATTGGTGTTGGCATTCCGGCACCCCTAAATTATCGCACTGGTCGCACAATTGCGCCACCGGTGATGCCAGGCTGGGACAACGTGCCGATTCGCGAGGAGCTGATTCAAGAGTTTGGCCTGCCGGTGTCGGTCGATAACGACGCCAACCTGGCCAGCCTAGCCGAGTTTCGCTGGGGCGCAGGCCAGGGCGCGCAGAACATGATCTATGTGTATATGAGCTCCTCGGGCATTGGGGCAGGGCTGATCATCGACAGCCACCTGTTCCGCGGCACCATCGGCAGCGCCGGCGAGATTGGCCATGTCACGCTGAACATCGCCGCCGACGGGCCAGGCCTAAGCCCCAGCAATGCTGGCTCGCTGGAGACGCTGGCCTCGCAGCCTTCGCTGGTGCGCATGGCGCGCGAGCAGGGGCTGATCGGCCCACACGACACCATCGACGATCTGCTGGCCAGCATTAGCCACCATGCAGCTGTGCGCCAGCTGCTCGAGCAGACAGCACACTACATCGGCGTAGCGGTTGCTGGCATCATCAATATTCTCAATCCAGATCGGGTGGTGATTGGCGGGCGCATACCGGAGACTTCAGCGCTATTTTTAGATACTATTCGTAACACCGTTGGGCAGCGAGGTCTCTCCATCGCCGTCCAGCGAGCTTCAATCGTTGCTGGTGCCCTCGGGCAGCATGTGGTTTCGTTGGGAGCAGCGGCGCTCGCCACCGAACGCCTCTTTGCACCGCCTGTTCTGGAGCGACCAGCAACGTTGGGCATTCGCACTGCGGCCCTCTCAACCCCGGTCGCGATGTAGTGCCCGCGAAGGAGGTGGTTGCTGCCTCGCGGATCGATTATTGGCTTGTTCGACTTGTCGGTTTCAACCCTTTCTCACATAAGGAGTACCTTGCAATGAAGCGTTATTTCAGCTTCCTGCTCATTGCTACGATGCTTTTGGGTTTGCTCGCCGCTTGTGGTGGTGAAAGCGCCACCAGCACCCCTGCTTCTACAGATAACACCAGCAGCAACACGACTGCTACCGAGGCTCCGGCTGCGGCCACCGAGGAGCCTGCGGCCGCCACCGAGGAGCCTGCGGCCGCCACCGAGGAGCCTGCGGCCGCCACCGAGGAGCCGACGACCGGCGCGACCACCGGCGGCGCAACTGGCGATATCACCCTGTGGCACGCCTACAGCACCGGCGGCGGTGAGGATGCCGCGCTGACCGCGCTCATCGAGCAGGCCAAGAAGGATAACCCTGACGCCACCATCAACGTGCTGCAGGTGCCCTTCAGCGACATCTTCAGCAAGTTCGAGAACGAAGTCTCCGCTGGCGGCGGCCCTGACCTGCTGCTGGCCCCCAACGATAGCCTGGGCAATCAGGCCCGCAAAGGCCTGCTGATGCCGCTCGACGACCTGCTGGCCGGCAAGCTGGACAACATCGGCGAGACCGCCGTCAACGGCATGAAGGTCGATGGCGTGCTCTACGGCGTGCCCGAGTCCTACAAGGCTGTCGCGCTGTACTACAACAAGAGCACCGTCGATAAAGTTCCCACCACCACCGACGAGCTGCTGCAGGCCGTCAAAGATGGCAAGACGCTGGTGATCAACCAGAACATCTATCACAACTATGGCTTCCTGCAGGCCTTCGGCGGCAAACTGTTCGACGCCGACAACAAGTGCGCTGCCACCACCGGCGGCCCTGAGATGATCAAGTACCTCCAGGACCTCAAGGCCGCGGGCGCGACCTTCGTCACCGATGGCGGCCAGGGCGATGCGCTCTTCCGCGAGGGCAAGGCCGACATGATCATCAACGGCCCATGGGTGCTGGCCGACTTCGAGGCCGCCCTCGGCGATAAGCTGGGCGTCGCCCCGATGCCCGCTGGCCCCGGTGGCCCGGCTGGCCCGCTGACCGGCGTCGATGGCTTCTATGTCAACGCCAACAGCCAGAACCCCGAGGGTGCTGTGGCCCTGGCCCTGTACCTGACCAACGAGCAGTCGCAGCAGATGTTCACCGACAAGGCTGGCCACGTGCCCACCAACACCACTGTCACCTCGTCGGACCCGAACGTCGCTGGCTTCGCCGAGGCCGCCTCGACCGGCGTGCCGCGCCCGCAGTCGGCTGAGCTGGACAACTTCTGGACGCCATTCGGCGATGCGGTCACCAAGGCCGTCGAGGGCGGCGAGGATGCCACCGCCGTCATCACCGAGGCTTGCCAGACCATGGACACGGCCAACAATAAGTAGGCTCTGTCCCCCTTGGGCAGCGGGAGCACTCCTCCCGCTGCCCAACGCCACCACTCTCTGAACCATCAAAACCCTAGTTAGCCTAGACTGATCGCTGTGCGAGCGTACTTGACAAACCATCGCCTACGGTTCATCATACACATACCCCAAACATCTTTTAATTTTCTGACAGCAGCACCAGCGGCGATCATGGCCTTGGAACCACTGTAAGGAGCAAGCGATGGCATCCGTAGATCGCAGTATCGAGCGTTCGAACCAGGAGGGCGGCGGCGAGCTGTCATTCTGGCAGCGCACGAAGCGTACCCGCACGGCCTATTTGTATTTGGTGCCCGCCTTCTTCGTGATGGCGATCATCACGTTTTATCCCATTGGCTATCAGTTCTGGATGTCGTTGACCGACTTCGGTGCGCGTAGCGTCAACCCCTATGCCAAAACCTATGTCGCCCCCAAGTATGTTGGCTTCGATAACTACACGAAAATTCTCAACAATGATATTAAAAAGATCGACGCCGACCTCAACACCTTTAACTTTTGGCGCATCCTGGGCTTTAACCTGTGGTGGACGTTCTCGAACGTGATCTTTCACGTCGGCCTCGGTATCATCATCGCGGTGGTGCTCAATATCGAGGGCTTATGGTTTAAGCGCATCTATAGAGCGATCTATATCTTACCGATGGTGCTGCCCCAGCTGGTCATCGCTACGGTCTGGCGCAATATGTTCGATGCCCAGTCCGGCGCGGTCAATCTGGGGCTTGCCGCCGTGGGCCGCCTCTTCAACGCAAACCCCGACTCGTTTCATATTCGCTGGCTCCAGCAGATCGAGGACCCCATCCCCGGCATTCCGCTGCCGCTCTCGTACTTTGCGATGCTCATCGCCAATATCTGGCTCGGCTGGCCGTTTATGACGATTGTGGCCACCGGCGCGCTGCAGAGCATCCCCAAAGAGCTGTATGAGGCCGCTTCGATCGACGGCGCTACCGGCATCCAGCAGTTCTGGAAAATTACCCTGCCGCTGCTGCGCCCGGCCATGGTTCCGGCGACGATCTTGGGCATCATCACCACCTTCAACCTGTTCTATATCATCTACTTCATCAGCGAAGGTGGCCCGCTTGGCCGCACCGAGATCTTGGTGACCCAGGCGTATAAGCTCATCCAGGGCAACTCGCTCTACGGAATTGGGGCCGCATTTAGTGTGTATATGTTTGTTATCTTAGGTGCAATCTCGGCGATTACGGCGAAGATCTCACGTGTTGCGGAGTCCTACGATGCTTGATACTGCTACCAACGAAGTCTCCACCGCCCCGCGCAAGGGGCTGTTCGCCCGCGGCCGTGGCAGCGGTCGTCAGATCTCGCCATGGCAGCAGCTGATGCTGCAGGCGTTCTGCCTGATCGTCGCGATCTCCGTGCTCTTTCCGATCATGTGGATCGTCAGCATGTCGCTGGAGGGCCGCGACTATCAGCGCCCCTCGACGCTCCAGGTGCTGCCCTCGAAGATCACATTCGACGCCTATCAGGCGGTGATCGAGCAGCCAACCTCGGCGTCGTCGCCAGTGAGCTTCTGGCGCTTGGCGCTGAATAGCTTCTACCTCGCCGCTGGCGTGTCGTTCTTCTCGGTGCTCATCGGCGTCTCGGCGGCCTATGCCTTCTCGCGCTTCGAGTTCACCGGGCGCAAGTGGCTGTTCTTGAGCATCGGCTTTATTCTGCTCATGCCCTCGATCGCCACCCTCGCGCCGCTGTTCGCCATGCTCTCGCGCATCCAGGCCAGCTGGACGATCTATAAGCTGATCTACTTTGGCGTCGGCGGCGTCATGCTTATCGGCACGCTGCTGATCGCCGTCAATCGGCTGCGCGAGGGCGAGATCACGCTGCGCTCTGGCAGCCTGATCGCCCTGGGCCTGGCGGTTGGCGCGCTGCTGATCTACGGCGGTATCTCGGTCGATCCTGACGCCAAGGGCCAGTTCAATCTGCGCACCTCGCTCTACGGCGTCGGCTTCGCCATGATCTCCGGCGCGCTGCCCTTCGCGATCTGGAACCTCAAGGGCTATCTCGATACAATCCCCAAGGAGCTTGAGGAGGCCGCGATCATCGACGGCGCATCGCCCAACCAGATCTTCTTCCGCATCGTGCTGCCCCTGGCCACCCCAGCTCTCGCTGTGACGGCGTTCCTCGGCTTTATGTCGGGCTGGACAGAGTTCGCGCTCTCGTTCCAGTTTATCAATGTGCCCGAGAACTATACGCTCGCCATGGCCCTGCGCACGATGACCGGCCAGTACGCCACGGTGCCCTGGTCAAAGTTCTCGGCGATGTCGATGATGATCTCCATCCCGGTCTCGGTCGTCTATCTGATGCTCCAAAAGTATATCGTCGGCGGCCTGACGCTCGGCGGCGTCAAAGGCTAGCCCACGCTCCGCACTGCGCCGATGGCTGCTCGCTGCAGCTGTCGGCGTTTTTTATTGCTTGCTCACAGCTTCATCCTTGTGTACACTCGCTCCATGTACTCGCTACACAAACTAGAAGGAGCCGCTATGTCCTACCGCATCGAGCACTCGCTCGTCGATGGTATCGAGCGCGTGGCCTACTTGCCCGAGCAGCCCCGCTCCGCCCCGCCGCTCTTGTTTCAGCACGGCATGTGGCATGCGGCCTGGTGCTGGGCCGACTGGCAGGCTGCTCTCGCTGAGCACGGATGGACCAGCTACGCCATCAGCCTGCCCGGCCACGGCCAGTCACCAGTTCAGCGCCCGCTGCGCTGGTGCACGCTCTCCTACTATCTGCGCTTTTTGAC
The DNA here is from genome assembly GCA_013538855.1 of Herpetosiphonaceae bacterium. Lineage (GTDB taxonomy): Bacteria > Chloroflexota > Chloroflexia > Chloroflexales > Herpetosiphonaceae > OHK22. The sequence goes on along the minus strand of JABXJS010000037.1, from coordinate 769 downwards.
CACCGCGATTCAGTCGCTGCCGCAGCGTCCGGTGCTCATCGGCCACAGCATGGGTGGCGCGCTCACCCAGTGGTACCTCAAGCGCCACGATGACCTGCCCGCCGCTGTGCTGGTCGCGCCGTGGCTGCATAACCATATGCTTATGCCCCAGCTACGGGTGATGCGCACTGATCCGTGGGGATCGCTGCTCTCACTGCTTACGCTGAATCCAACGGTTACGCTGCGCACTGCCGAGCGCGCCGCCCACTGGCTGCTCAGCCCGCAGGCCACCTGGTCGGGAGCCGAGCTGAAGGCGCGGCTTGGGTCAGAGTCGGGTCTGATTCTTTTTCAGCACAATCCGCCGCTCTGGCGGCCAGCAAAAAAATTGCGCACTCCGCTGCTCTGGCTGGCCGGTGAAGCCGACACGCTGCTCTCGGTCGCTGAGGAGCGCCGCTCCGCCGCGCACTACGACGCACGCTTCCACGCTGTTCCCGGCGCTGGCCACAATCTGATGATGGACGCCAACAGCCAAGAGTTGGTCGCGCTGATTCACGAGTGGCTGCTGGAAACGGTCGCTGAGCCACAGGCCGCGGCTGGCTAGCGCTCAGGTGGCTTGCGCCTACTCCGGCTTGCCACGTGCACAGATCACGTGCGCTGGCTGAGCTGTCAGCGCGCAGGGCATGGTGAAGTGCAGCGCCGTGGTTGGGTGCAGGCTGGCGCGGCGTGGGCGAGCGCAGGTGGTCGCTCGCGCGTTGCTGGCGCAGGGCGTGGTTGGCGGCGCTGTCCGCCG